>CADEHD010000036.1:0-9490 GCA_902827055.1 uncultured Chloroflexota bacterium
AGGTTGCGAATCACGTCGCCCCGGTACTCGATGACGTGGCCGATGCCCCCGTCGACGCCGATCGTCTGCAGGATCGAGAGGATCACGTCCTTGGCGGTCACGCCCACTCCGAGCGAGCCCGTGACCTCCACCGACATGGTCTTCGGGGTCAGCTGCGGCAGGGTCTGCGTCGCGAGGACGTGCTCCACCTCGGACGTGCCGATGCCGAATGCGAGCGCGCCCATCGCCCCATGCGTCGAGGTGTGGCTGTCCCCACAGACGATGGTCATGCCGGGCTGGGTCAGTCCCTGCTCGGGCCCAATCACGTGCACGATGCCCTGGTTGATGTCAAAGATGTCGTAGAGCGGGATCCCGGTCGACTCGCAGTTCTCGCGCAGCACGCGGATCTGCTGGTCTGACAGCGGGTCGGGGTTCGGCAGGTTCCGATTCAGGGTGGGGACGTTGTGGTCCACCGTCGCGAACGTGAGGTCGGGCCTCCGCACGGTCCGCCCCTGCAGGCGCATGGACTCGAACGCCTGCGGCGACGTCACCTCGTGCACCAGGTGCAGGTCGACGTAGAGCAGGTCGGGCTGCCCCGCCTCCTGCCGCACCACGTGCTGGTCCCAGATCTTCTCGATGATGGTCTTCGGCGCCATGACCCCCGCCCTCGCTCACACTGGCCGCGTCACGACCGTTACGTCACGATACGTCACGCGCCGTCGTCTTCGTCATCACGATGCTCACGCATGTCCACGATAGCCGCGATGGTACGGCGAGGCGACGGACGTGCCGCCGCCTCGCGGACTCCCTCACGTGGCCTCGCCCGGGACCGCTAGGCGGGCACCGCAACCTGCGAGGCCTGCACAAATCGGTTCAGCGCGTGGAGGTACGCCCGCGCGCTCGCCACCAGGATGTCGGTGTCCGCCGCTCGCCCGACGTACGAGCCCCCATCCGCCTCGATGCGGATTGTGACCTCGCCCTGGGCGTCGATGCCCTCGGTCACGGACTTCACGCTGAACTCGGTCAGTTCGTTCTCGAGCCTCGTCACACGGTTGATCGCCCGGTAGATGGCGTCCACGGGACCACTACCGATCGCGGCGTCCTCGTGGCTGGTGCCGTCGGGCCCCACCAGGCGCACCGTCGCGGTCGGTGAGCCGCGGTCGCTCGTCGAGACCTGCACGAGGTCGAGCTTCCACGCCTCGGCGACTTCCATGGAGGTCTGCTCCCCGAGGATCGCCTCCAGGTCGCGGTCGTCGACTTCGTCCTTGCGGTCGGCGACGTCCTTGAACGCGTTGAAGACGCGCTCGAACTCCTCGTCGGTCACCTGCACACCCAGGTCATCAAGGCGCGCCCGCAGCCCGTGCCGCCCGGATACCTTGGTCAGTACGATCGACGACCCGGTCGGGACGCCCACGGACTTCGGGTCCATGATCTCGTACGTCTCGCGCATCTTCAGCACGCCATCCTGGTGGATGCCGGAGGAGTGGCGGAACGCATTCTTCCCAACGATCGCCTTGTTCCACTGGACGGCCATCCCGGACAGCCGCTCTACGAGGCGACTCGTGTGGTACAGCTCGCGCGTGTGGACGTCGGTGTGCGCGCCGATCATGTCGCCACGCGTCGCGATGGCCATGATCACCTCCTCGAGGGAGGTGTTGCCCGCGCGCTCGCCGATACCGTTGATCGCGCCCTCGACCTGCCGCGCGCCGTTCAGCACCCCGGCCAGCGAGTTCGCGGTCGCCATCCCGAGGTCGTTGTGGCAGTGCACCGAAATGCGCACCTTCTCGATGCCGGGCACGTTCGCGCGGATGTTCGCGATCAGCTGTCCGAACTCAGCCGGGACGGCGTAGCCCACGGTGTCCGGGATGTTGATCGTCGTCGCGCCCTCTTCGATGGCGGCCGCGAGCAGCTGGTACACGAACTCGGGGTCGGACCGCGAGGCGTCCATCGGTGAGAACTCGACGTCGGATACGTAGCCTTTGGCCCGCGCGACGCCGTTGCGCGCCATCTCGATGACGTCTTCCTTGTTCTTCCGCAGCTGGTGCGCCATGTGGATGTCGGAGGACGACAGGAATACGTGGATCCGGGGCGTCTCCGCGTGGCGCACGGCCTCCCAGGCCGCATCGATGTCGGGGTTCACCGCGCGGGCGAGGCCCGCGATCATTGGGCCCTTCACCTCGCGGGCGATGAGTGAGACCGCCTCGAGGTCACCCGGTGACGATGCCGGGAACCCGGCCTCGATGATGTCCACGTTCAGCCGCGCGAGTTGGCGCGCAATCTCGAGCTTGTCTTCCTTTGTGAACCCGATGCCGGCGCTCTGTTCGCCGTCACGCAGGGTGGTGTCGAAGATGTACACCTTGTCGCTCATGGCTCTTGCCTCGTGCCTTCCGCATGCCGTCACTGAAATCGTACTGCGCGCGCCCTCCCATCCGCCTCAGGCGGAGGAGGGCTGAGGAAGCACGAGGCCGAGGCCGGCAAGCGCCTCGTCCGCGCGACGTGCCAGCGTGTCCGACCGCACCATCCGCGCATCGCGGTCCCAGCGTCCGTGCAGCACCGGGTCAGCGGTGGCCACCAGCGCCTCGAACTCGGCCGCCAGCACGCGGATCTCGGCGTCCACGGCCCCGATCGCGATCGTGGCGGCCCTCGAGGGCAACGGCAACGCGACGGCGCTCGCGGCGCGGACCAACCCCTGCACCACCCTGCCGACGAACGCCGGAGGCGCCTGCAAGCGCACCGCGTGGCTCAACAGGAAGGCGCTCAGGGCCACTCGCACGTAGGCACCCTCGGCCGCCCGGAACACCGGAAAGCTCGAGGCGTCCCCGGTGACCTGCTCGTCGGCGATGGCCACGTCATCGAAGCGGACGCGCCCCTGCACCATCTCGCCGAGGTAGCCACCCGCGCGGCTGTGCTCGATGACGACGCCGGGCTGGTCCCGGCGCACCACGATGAGCGGCAACTCGTTCTGGTGAGCGCTGACGATCAGTCGCTCGACGTGGTCCGCGGCGGCCACCCACGTCTTCCACCCGGACAGGCGTCGCGCACCCGGCTCGCCGGTCAGCGCGGTCCCGGGCAGGTCGCCCACGCCCTCGGTATTCACGAGGGCGCTCCAACCCGGCTCGATGGGGAGCTGCGGCAGGCCCCGTCGGAGCGTCGCCTGGTACCCGGACAGGAACACCCACGCGAGACGGTCGGCGAGGGCCCCGCCGACGGCTGCCATCAACGTCGGTTCGGTTGCGCTCAGCCCCCGCGCAACCCACGCCGCGTGGAAATCGTCCTCGGTGGGTGCGTCCAGCGGCACGATGGCGCCGGTCAGCACCGCCTCGATGACACCATCGAGGGTCGTCTGCCGCACGGTGACCTGCGCGCTCGCCACGAACTCGTCCTAGCGCTTGCCCTGGTTGAGCCAGGACATCATCGCCCGCATGTCCTTGCCCACCACCTCGACGGGGTGCGCGGCGTTCTGGCGGCGCAGCGCGTTGAAGTGCGGCCGGCCCACCTGGTTCTCCAGGATCCACTCGCGCGCGAATCGACCGTCCTGGATCTCGTTCAGGACTTCCTTCATCTCCGCCTTCACCTGCGGACCCACCACGCGAGGCCCGCGCGTGTAGTCGCCATACTCGGCGGTGTCACTCACCGAGTAGCGCATGTACTCCATGCCGCCCTCGTACAGCAGGTCCACGATCAGCTTGAGCTCGTGGAAGGTCTCGAAGTACGCCGACTCCGGCTGGTACCCGGCCTCGACCAGCGTCTCGAACGCAGCCTTGATCAGGGCTGTGACGCCACCACAGAGGATGGTCTGCTCGCCGAACAGGTCGGTCTCGGTCTCCTCCAGGAAGGTGGTCTCCAGGATGCCGCCGCGCGCGGCGCCGATGCCCTTGCCGTACGCCAGCGCGGTCTGCAGCGCGGTCTCACTCGCGTCCTGGTGGATGGCGACCAGCGCCGGGACGCCGCCACCCTCGGTGTACACGCGCCGTACGAGGTGTCCAGGCCCCTTCGGGGCGATCATCGACACGTCCACGCCCTCGGGCGGTGCGATCTGTCCGAAGTGGATGTTGAACCCGTGCGCGAACATCAGCGTCTTGCCGGGCTCCAGGTGCGGCAGGATGTGGTCGTCGTACACCCGCTTCTGCACCTGGTCTGGTACCAGCATCATGATGACATCGGAGTCCCGCGCGACGTCGTCAACGGTCCCGACGGTCAGCCCGGCCTCCTGCGCCTTCGCAATGGAGGGCGATCCGGGGTACAGACCCACGGAGACCGTCACGCCCGATTCCTTCAGGTTGAGCGCATGCGCGTGCCCCTGCGAGCCGTAGCCGATGACGCCGACTTTTCGGCCCTTCAGCAGGCCCAGGTCGGCATCGCTCTCGTAGTAAATCTTGGCCACGCTCTGCGCTCCGGTTTCTGTTCGCTGGTCTCGTGATGATCCCGCACAGTGCTGCTTGGTTCGAGGCCCGACTATAACCTCGGCGACCCGTTACGCGCCCTCCGGTTGTTCACCGATCACGCCGATTGGGTCGCCCGTGCGGCTTCCGTACGGGCCCGCCTGCCTCGCCGCGTGGTTCAGTCGCTGACGAAGGGCAGGTCGCCCTCGGGGCGGCGGCCACTGTCGTGGTGGAACCGCTGTAGCTCCGCGCTCTCCGATTCGTTCACCGCGGTGGTCTTCGCCCCACGCACCATCGCCACGCGCCCCGTTCGAGTCAGCTCGCGGATCCCGAAGGGCCGCAGGTTCTCGATCAGCGCGTCATTCCGGTCCTCATCGGCCACGGACTGGATGATCATCGAGCTCGGCGAGACATCGACGGCCTGCGCCCGGAAAATGTCCACAAGGTCCAGCACGTCCCGTCGCTGCTCGCGGTTGCAGCGCACCTTCACGAGCACCAGCTCGCGAATGACGGCCTCTTCCTTCGTCAGATCCGAGACCTTCACGACGTCGATGAGCTTGTAGAGCTGCTTCTCCACCTGCTCGACGATGCCGGCACCTCCGTCGACGACGATCGTCATCCGCGAGATGCCCTGCTCCTCCGTGGTCCCCACGGCCAGGGAATCGATGTTGAACCCGCGCCGCCGGAACAGCGACGCCACGCGGTTCAGGACGCCCGGGCGATCCTCCACCAGCGCCACGACGGTGTGCTTCACGATCGCACCTCCGAGGCGTCACGAGGAGCTTCCACGGTCTCTTTCAGCGCGGCCCCGGCAGGCACCATCGGCCAGACGTTCCCCTCGGCCTGCACCTGGAAATCGACGATCACCGGACCCGCGTGCCCCTCGGCCTCGCGGATGGCGTCGTCCACCTGCTCCTTCTCGGTGACCCGGATCGCGTGGATGCCGTAGGCGTCGGCGAGCTTCAGGAAGTCGGGCTGCGTCATTGCCACGGAGACGTAGTTGTCCTGGTAGAACAACTCCTGCCACTGGCGCACCATGCCCAGGTACCCGTTGTTCATGATCGCCATCTTCACCGGCGTCCGCGCGTCGACCATCGTGGCGAGTTCCTGCAGCGTCATCTGGAACCCACCGTCGCCGCAGATCGCCCACACGGTCTCGCCCGGCCGCGCGACCTGCGCTCCGAGCGCCGCGGGGACCTCGAACCCCATCGTCCCCAGCCCTCCCGAGGTGATGAGCTGGTGCGGACGCGTGAACTTCATGTGCTGCGCGGCCCACATCTGGTGCTGGCCCACGCCGGTCACGATCGTGGCGTCCGGCGACATCTCGGAGATGCGACGCACGATGTGCTGCACGGACAACTCCGGCCCGGACGGCACCGCCATCGAGTGGCCGTGCGCCTGCCGCAGGTCGTCGATCCAGTGCAGCCAGTCCACGTGCGAGTTCTGACTCACGGCCTCGATGAGCTGCGGCAGCACGAGCTTGACGTCGCCCACGATCGGCACGTGCGCAGGCACGTTCTTGTTGTGCTCGGCAGGATCGATGTCGATGTGGATCAGCTTCGCGGTCGGGTTGAAGTCGGCGAACCGCCCGAGCGCACGGTCGTCCATCCGATTGCCGATGCCAATGATGACATCGGCGTTCGATGCGGCGTGGTTCGCCTCGTACGACCCGTGCATGCCGAGCATGCCGTACGACAGCACGTGGTCACGCGGAATCGAGCCGAGCCCGAGCAGTGTGTTGAGCACGGGCGTCCCGGTCTTCTCCGCGAAGCGCCGCAGCTCGTCGTGCGCGTTGCCGAGGATGACGCCGTGCCCGCCGATGATGATCGGGCGCTCCGCCGCGTCGATGATCTCGGCGGCCTTCTTCACCTGCCCGGGATGCCCCGTCGTCGCCGGCTTGTAGCCGCGAATCGAGACCTTCTCCGGCCAGACGAACTCGGTCTCCTCGATGAAGACGTCCTTCGGGATATCGATGTGCACCGGCCCGGGCCGACCGGTGGTCGCGATGTACGCACCCTCGGCGAACGTGTACGCGATGTCTTCCACGCGCATCACGAGGTAGTTGTGCTTCACCGCCGGCATCGTGATGCCGGTGATGTCAGCCTCCTGGAACCCGTCCTTCCCGAGGAGGTTCCGCGCGACGTTGCCCGTGACGAACAGCGTCGGCAACGAGTCCATCATCGCGTCCTGGATCGCGGTGACCAGGTTCGTCGCACCCGGTCCGGAGGTCGCCAACGCCACTCCGAGGCGCCCGCTTGCCTTCGCATAGCCCTCGGCCATGTGGCCGCCGCCCTGCTCGTGCCGCACCAGGATGTGCCGCACCTCGGGATGCGCGGGCAGGCGGTCGTACAGCGGGAGCACCACCCCCCCGGGGTACCCGAACACCACGTCAACACCAAGGCGCTTCAGGCTCTCGAGAACGATGTCCGCGCCGCTCATCTTCATCTGGGCTCACCCGTTCGAATGCACGCGTAGGAGCGATGCTGCCACGTTCCCGCTCTACACGGACCTGGCAGCAGGAGGGAACGCCCGACACGCGGGCGCGGGCGACAGCTGCAAGAGCAGCCGCCGCCTAGGTAAGTACGAGGAGGCTAACGAGTAGCGACCGGGCGGGGTTGCCCGGCGAGTTGCAGTCAGCGAGGAGAGTGTTCACTCGTGACATCGTACGTGGAGTATCGGCGTCTCCACCCGCGGGAGTCAATGGGGGAATGCCGCCGTCGCGTTCAGAACTGGCACGGCTGGTCCTCGGCGCCGACGGTGCCCGCTGCGCCGCGTGGCAGCTGGCCGTAGCTCATGCCGTCCTGGAGTGTGATCGACTGGAACTCCCACACCACCTCGCCGGGACGGAGCAGGCCAAACGGCACCACGACGGTCCCGTCCGCCCCCACCTCGGCGCCCAGCGCGGGCCGTGCACCCGCGCTCCCCGAGACCCGCACGAGCACGGTGGCCCGCGGCGGCAGCCCCTTCGCGCAGGCGAATCCCACGAGCTGGTACGGCACGCCGAGGCCGTGGTCCCGCGCCAGGGGCGCGACGTCCCAACCGATGCCCACGACGACCTCGGCTCCCCCGGGCGGAGGCGGGCCAGCGGCGGGGATCGGTGCGGCCTCGCGGGTGGCAGCCGGCTGCTCGAGGTCCGAGTCGCCGCCGCACGCAGCCATGGCGAGCGCGCCCAGGGCGGCGAGCGCGATCAGACGGGCACGGCGCTGCCGCATGGTGTGTGGCTCCCTCGCCGACTGCCCGCGTACCCACGGGACCTGGCCCCGGCTCTGGCCCATCGCGGCACAATAGCACTGGCGGGGCGACTCGTTACGACGCGCCTCGCAACCGATCCATCGCAACCATTGGCGTACTACGAGCGAAGCGCGCGGTCGGTGGTCAGGGTCCGCCGGAGGAGCGCCGCCTAGCTGCCCGCGATCGCGACGCCCGGGTGCGCGCCGGACCAGGCGTCCCAGCGTGCCTCCGTCCAGGCACCGGCCTCGTACGTGCGACCGTCGAGCTGGCTCACGATGCCGCTCTCCCGCACCCACCAGCGCTCGCCCTCGCGGCCATCGCTGCCGACCGCGCTCCCGTCCTCGCGGTACTCCCGCAGCGAGAGCGCGCCGGCGCGATACACGCGCACCGGATGCTCGGGTCCCTGCGACAGCAGCAACAGGCGCTCACCGCCCAGCGTGTCGAGGAGGATGCCCCGTTCCTGCACCTCGGCACGGAGGTACGCGCGCACCTCGCCGCCCGCGGTCACGCCGACGACGACCGTGTCGCGGGGTAGGCGACCGTCCACGGGGACGGTCGGCGCGTGCTCGGCCGCCATCGCGGCGTCGCGCGCCCGCCGCGACGCCCCCGAATAGTCGCGGGTGAACCCAGTGTCGAGCGCCAGCACGCCCGTCGAGGGGTGCTCGGCGGCCCACATCTCCCAACCCACGCTCACCAGGCCGAGGCGCGGCAGCTGGGCGCGCGCCGTCGCCATGGTGCCGAGGAGCGCCCGACCGCTCACGCCGTCCCAGAGGCTCCCCGTCTGCTCGTCGACGAGCAGCGGACGGCCGTCGTGCCACAACCCGGCGTCCTGGAACTGCAGCTCGCGCCCCCCGATGCTCGGCGTGAAGGCGGACGCGCTGTCGCAGGGCCCGCAGTAGGTGATGAGCACGCTCGCCACGCCGACGCGGTCGTGCACCACGGGGTGCCACGTGAGCAGGCGCTGCGGGTACGCGCGCAGCGTCGACCCTGCCTGCAGTCCGTACACGCGGTCGGCCGGCTCCAGGTAGCCGTGGTTCGCCACGTTGGCGATGCGGGGCCCGACCAGGCGCGGCAGCTCGCCGACCCGCAACCCGGTCCACTCGATCAGCTCAAGTCGCACCCCGTCGGCCGGTGCCCCGGCGAGCACTCGCGCGAAGGTGTCGTCGCTGATCCCGAGCAATCGCCCCTTCCACTGACCGTACCCCGGCGGCACGGACCCCGGGTGCTGGCCCAGCCACTCGTACCAGCGAGCCTCCGAGGCCAGGCGCGCGCCCGTCAGGGCCAGCAGCGCCGCGTCGACCTCGGCCGCCCAGCCGACGTCGAGCGCGCGCATGTCGACGAGCGGCGCCACGAACCGCCGATCTCCAGACGCCCCCATGGCAGCGATCGCGTCGAGGGAGTCGCGCGGGGGCGGCACACACGCGGCGGCGCGCGTCGGGTCGTCGTGCCAGCACACGGCGCGCGCCAGGAGCGTGGCGGGACTGACGGAGGCGGCCCCGCCCGGCGCGGCGGCGGTCGCTGACCCAGGCGCAGGGGGACCCGCAGCAGACGTCGGGGGCCTTGGGAGGGCGGGCTCGCCCCCGGTCGGGGGCACCACGCCGCCACACGCGGCGACGAGGAGGATCGCGAGGGCGCTCGCGAGCACGCCGGCGAGCGCCCGGGGCGCGGCGCGCCGGCGATCCGCGCGCGGCCTCAGCGCGCGTCGCCCCACTGTCGCGAGGTCCACGCGCGACCGGCGCGCGCCATCGGGCCCAGCGCGAGGATCAGCGGCCCGAACGAGTGCACGAGGTGGTCGTATCCGTCCTCACCACGCACGACCTCGCAGAACCGATTCCAGAACCGACCGCTGTGCTGGAGCATCCACACCCAGGGGTCGGGCCAGGCGTGGAAAATGTCCA
>CADEHD010000036.1:9500-12156 GCA_902827055.1 uncultured Chloroflexota bacterium
CGCACGATCTCCCGCGCCATCGTGAGTTCGTACCCCACGAGCAACCGCACGCGCCCCGCGAGGTAGTCGTCGATCGCCGGCGCAACAGCGATGCCGGATGCGATCGCGGCGTAGATCCCCTCCCCCGAGAGCGGGTCGAGCAGCGCCGCCGCGTCACCGACGAGTGCCGCCCCGCCCGTGGTCAGCGGCGCGCCGGGCTCACCAATCGGCAGGTGGTGCCCGCGCAGATTCGTGAGCTGCGCGGAATCGAGCCCGTAGTCGCGGCACACGCGCTCGAGCGCGGGGCGCAGCCGCGGCCCGGCGATCGCCTTCCAGCCACCGACTCCGACATTGATGTGGTCACCCTTCGGAAAGACCCAGGCGTATCCCCCGGGCATCACGCCGAGCTGGAGGATCACCTTGCCCTGCGTCCACCCCGGCGGTCCGTCCGGACACGGGATGTTCCCCTCGAGGGCAACGGCGGCCTCCGGCGGCCGCGCGAACCCCAGCGAGTTGGCGACGATGCCGTTCGCGCCATCGGCGCCCACGAGCGCGCGCGCGTGGATCAGCTGGTCGCGCGTGGTCACCTCGAACGTGCCGTCCGCGAGCTTGCGCACGTGCGAGACCTGGACGGCGTCCCGGAACTCCGCCCCCGCCTCCTGTGCGCGCTCCACCAGGAAGTGGTCCAGGCGGCGGCGCTGGGTCATGTACGTCAGCACGCCGCCGAACTCGCGCTGCACGCGCTGCCCGCGATGCCCGAGGCGCACCTCCGCCCCGGTCACCACGTGCTCGATGACGGGACTCAGGTCGAAGGGGAGCAGCTGCGCGCAGCGGATGGTGACGCCACCCCCGCACGGCTTGTCTCGCGGGAACCGCGCGCGATCGAGGAGGACGACGTCACGCCCTCGCGACGCGAGCTCGCGTGCAGCGTTGCTGCCCGCTGGCCCGGCGCCGACGACGACGACGTCTCGTTCGATTCGCTCGCGTCCGCTGTTGGTCACGCAATCGATGCTACGACACGACCTCGTTACTGCGGCGGTCCGATACGCTCCGGGTCATGACGAACGACGCCCCCTCCTCCGTGTCGCCACCCGATCGCTACACCCACGGGCACCATCCCTCGGTGGTGGGCCAGCACGCCCGCCGCACCGCCGAGGTCGACGCCAACTATCTGCTCCCCCACCTGCGCCCTGGCCTCCGCCTGCTCGACGTGGGCTGCGGGCCAGGGACGATCAGCGTGGGGCTGGCGCGCGCGGTCGCCCCCGGCGAGGCGATCGCGGTCGATGTCGCCACGGCGGTCGTCGAGGAGGCGCGAGCCCTCGCGGACGCGCCCCCCAACCTGCGCTTCGAGGTGGCCGACGGCTACGCGCTCCCATTCGAGGCCGCCGCGTTCGACGCCGTGCACGCGCACCAGGTGCTCCAACACCTCGCGCGGCCCGTCGACGCGCTCCGCGAGTGGCGGCGCGTGCTTCGCCCCGGCGGCGTGGTGGGCGTGCGGGACGCCGACTACGGCACGATGGCGCCCTCGCCGGGCTCGCCGGAGCTCGTGCGGTTCTACGAGCTCTACCACGCGGTCGCGCGTCGCAACGGCGCCGATGCCGATGCCGGCCGGCGGCTCGCGGCGTGGGTCACGGAGGCTGGCTTTGTCGACCTCGAGGTAGGCGCCGAGGTCAAGGTCTTCGCGGATCGCGCGAGCATCGAGAACTGGGGGTACTCCTGGGCGGATCGCACCGCGCACTCGAGCCTGGCCGAGCAGGCGGTCGCCTACGGCCTCGCGACGCCGGCGGAGATCGAGGTGCTCTCGCGCGCCTGGCGCACGTGGGCCGACTCGCCCGACGCGTTCTTCATGTACACGAACGTCCACGTCGTGGGGCGCGCACCCTAGCTCAGGCGACGCCGCACGGGGTTACCAGAGCGCGATCGTCACCGCGACGGCCATCGCGATCTGCGCCAGCGCGGCTGTCCCGAACAGCACGTACGCGGCAATCCGAGCGTGCGCGTGCACGAACACGCCGAGCAGCAGGTTCACGACCAGCAGCCCGGTCGCGGCCTGAGGCAGCGTGAGCAGCGCCTCGCGAGATGACACGGCGATCAGCTCCCCGCGCGCGCCGGGCGGGAACGTCAGGTCGAGCGTCGGTGGCAGCGATCCGAATCGCGCGATCACGTAGCCCCAGAGGAGCAGGCACAGCACCAGCGCACCCAGCGCGAGCTGCCTCGCGCCGACGTCCTCCCAGAACGACTGCGCGGCGGCCCCGGTCCGCTCGACGTGATGTGCCACGGTGGTGGTGGGGCCCAGCTCCTGCCGGACCTGGATCTCGCGCGCGAACGCGTGCGGGTCCTCCACGGAGATCGCGTAGTTGCGCTCCGAGGTCATCACGTAGAGCACCTGCTCCGGGGACTGGTGCGTCGAGTAGAACATCACGGGCCCGATGCGGTCGATCTCGGCGCGCCCGACGTGGTAGCCCAGCCACGAGATGCCCTCGACGCCCGGCACGCCCACGGCAGTCCCCGGTACCAGCCGCTCGCTGGCACCCAGCGGCACCACCTGCCGCGTCGGTCCCCACGTGATGAGCAGCCCGTTGCGGTCGATCGCGTACGCCAGCGTCGACAGCGCGTGCGTCCAGAACGCCAAGAGCCCGGCCAGGCCGAGCATCGCGCTGGCGGCGACGTCGCCACC
>CADEHD010000037.1 GCA_902827055.1 uncultured Chloroflexota bacterium
GTTGAAGACCATGCGGTCGCGGAGGATGCCCGCAACGTGGCACATGATGTCGACTCGCCCGTACTCGTCGAGCGCCTGCTGCACCATGGCCTGCGCGTCCGCGAACTTCGAGACGTCCCCGTAGTTCGGGCTCGCCTTGCCGCCGGCCGCCTTGATGGCGTCCACGGTGTCCTGCGCGGGCGTCTGCTCGCCGCCCGTGCCATCGAGGTTTCCACCGAAGTCATTCACGATGACCGCGGCGCCCTCGGCTCCCATCAGCTTCGCGACGCCCTGCCCGATCCCGCGCCCGGAACCGGTGATGATCGCGACGCGTCCCTCGAGTCGTCCTGCCATTGCCGTAACTCCTTGAGTGCTGACTAGGCGATGACCGGTCGCGGGATGTTGAGCCCCAGCGTGCGCGGCATCAGGTCGTCCATCTCCTCCATCGTGAACCGGCGACCGTAGGACACGATCTGGCGGTCGATGGCCGGGTTCGAGTAGAGGTAGATGTCTCCGCCTCGGACGCCGAAGACCTGCGCGTTGATGTTGTCGCAGGACTCGGAGAGCAGGTAGACGGCCAGCGGCGCGACGCTCTCGGGGTCGTCGGGGTGTCCGGTGTCCTCCCACGGCGTGAGGGGGTTCGGGCGTCCGATGCGCGCCACGGTCAGCGCGTCGATCACACCCGCAGGCGGACGCAGGTCCTCGGAGAGGCCGCCGGCCAGCCTCGTGCGCGCGAGTGGCGAGATCGCGTTCGCCGTGATGCCGTAGCGCCCGAGGTCGCGCGCGAGGGTTCGGGTGAACCCGATCGCCCCCTCGCCCGCGGCGGCATAGTTCGCCGAGCCCACCGCGCCGAGTCCGGCGTCGTTCACCATGCTCACCACGCGGCCGTACCGCTGCTGGCGCATCGCGATCCCCGCGAACTTCGAGGGGATGAACTGCGACTTCACGTTGCCGCGGATGACGGTGTCCCAGTCTTCCTCGGTCATCTGCCAGATCGGGGTGTCGCGGCGGATGCCGGCGCAGTTCGCGAGCCCGTCGATGCGGCCGTAGCTCTCGAGCGCGGTCTTGATCGTGCCCTCGCCGCCCTCGAGGGTGCTGACGTCGCCGTAGTTCGCCACGGCCTTGCCGCCCGCAGCCACGATGGCCGCCACGGTCGCGTCGGCAATCGCGGGGTTCGAGCCGCTGCCGTCCGGCTCACAGCCGGTGTCGTTGACCACCACCGAGGCGCCCTCGGCGGCCGCGAGCAGTGCCACCGCTCGTCCGATGCCGCGTCCGCCGCCGGTGACGACGACGACTCGTCCGTCCAGTGCTCCCATGAGTACTCCCTTCAGCCGCTGACCTGTGTTCCTGCGGGTGCAGCCCTACCGCCCGAGGTTCTCCCGAGGGCGGCCGGGAATCGCGTGGATTCTACACCTCACGTAATCCGGATTGCCTGGCGCCGACCACGCGTCGACCGCGCTCCGCCCGCGTCAGCGCGCGGCCAGCTCGGCCCGCAGTCGCTCCATGTGTGCCGCGTCGTGGAACAGCGGCGTCCGCTTCTCGCTGAACGCGCGCACCGCCTCACGGGCCTCCGCTGACTGGAGGGCAGCCGAGAAGTTGGTGGCCGATCGTCGCGCCACGCCATCGAAGTCCGCGCCGTCGCGGAGGTCCTGCCAGACCATCTCCTTGATCTTCCGGAGCGTGACCTCGGGGTTGCGCGCGATCTCCTCACCGAGGGCGATCGCGGCGGGCAGCAACTCGTCAGGCGGGTAGAGCCGGTGCACCATGCCCAGCTCGAGCGCATCCTCGGCGGAGTAGATGCGCCCCGTGAGCATCATCTCCTTCGCCCGGTGCAGTCCGATGATCTTCGGCAGGAGCCACGTACTGTGGATCTCTGGCGTGAGCCCCAGCGCGGCGAACCGCGCCGAGAACTTCGCGTCCGTCGAGGCCAGCAGTACGTCGAAATTCAGCGGGCCCGTGAATCCCATCCCGATCGCGAAGCCGTTGATGGCCCCGATGATCGGCTTACACGAGGCGAGGAAGTGCGGGTCGAAGGCGTGGCGCTGGGTGGGCGCCGAGGCGGGGTCGGCCGGCCCCTCGGCCTGGCGACGCGCGAACCCACCCATGTCGGCGCCCGCACTGTACGCGCGCCCCGTGCCCGTCGACACGATCACGCCCACGTCGGGGTCATCGTTCGCGGCCTCCAGGGCCTGCACCCACTCGCGGGTCTGTGCCGGGCTGAACGAGTTCATGGCCTCCGGACGGTTGAAGCGGATGACCTCGACGCGTCCGTGTCGTTCGACTGCGATGGCCTCATAGTCGGGCATGTGACCTCCACCGCTGCTGCCTCGCGCCGGGAGTGGCGAGGCGGGCGGAGTATAGCCGCGTGATAACGAGCGCGGGGCGCGCTCGGGGCGCCCCGCTGGTCAGTCCAGCTTCAGGACGCGCTCCAGCCATCGCGAGAGGTCGGTCGCGCTCTCCTGGCCAATCGCGTGGCCCATCGCGTACTCGTGGTACTCGGGCGACACGCCGAGGGCGCGCAGCTGCTCCACCGACTCGCGCGCGCGCTCGACGCTGATCGTGGGGTCGTCACGCCCGTGCTGCACGAGCACCGGCAGCGCGCCGCGGCCCTCGGCCGGCCCGAGCGCCGCAGCCTGGTCCGCGCCGAACGAGGTGCTCAGGGCCGCGAGTCCCGCGAACCGACCGGGCTCCCCCAGCGCGAGGCGGTAGGCCAGCATGCCGCCCTGTGAAAACCCGAGGAGGACCACGCGCTCAGGGTCCACCGGGTACCGCTCGTAGGCGTCGGCTAGGAACCCCGACACCACCTCGATGGTGCGCCCCGGCTCCTCGGCGGCCCGCTGGCCGGTCGCCGGGTCGCGACGGAACCACGTGTAGCCAAAGTACCCGGGCTCGATGCTGAACTCGGCCTGGGGGCAGATCCAGAGCGCCCGCCCACCCGCGAGGTGCGGCGCGAGGCCGATCAGGTCCTGGCCGTGCGCGCCGTGTCCGTGGAGGGCGAACACGGTAGGGAGCGGCTCGGTGCCGCCCGGGTGAGCCACGACATGCGTCAACATGCGCGGGAGGGTAGCACGCCCCGGATCGCCGTCGAGCCCGGGCCCCAGCGCGGACACCCGCTCAGGTCCGACGGCACCGTTGCCAGCGTCATCGGCCGCGCTCAGGCGGCGGCAGGATCCTGCTGGAACAGTCCGAAGGGGTTCCCCTCCGTGTCGGCGCACCGCGAGAACCACCCCATGCCCGGGATGGGCTGGGCGTCCTCGGCGGTGCCGCCCAGCGCGCGTACCTGCTCGACGGAGCCGCCGATGTCATCCACACCGAAGTACACGAAGAGGCCCGGGATGCCGCCCCCCTGCTCGGCGGGGTGGATCCCGGCACCAAGCACGTCCGAGATCTGGGTCATGTGGTACTCGACCGGGCCCGGCATGTTCGCGAAGCTCCACCCGAAGAGCTTCCCGTAGAACGCCGTGGCGCGCGCCGTGTCCCCCGCGGGCACCTCGAAGTGGACGATCTCGCCGGCCATATGGGCCCCCCTGGTGCTCAGCTGCAGGTTGCGCCGGTCAGCGTAGCGTGGGCGAGCGGGCGGCGTGACCTCGCGAGGTGCGCGCCTAGTGCATCCGCCGCACGGAGCCCCACACGGCACCGAAGATGACGAACACGACGAGCGCCGCCGCCATAAAGATGCCAATCCCGAACTGCGCTCCCCACGCGGAGATCGCGAAGGCCATCGGGAACGAGCCCAGCGGTTGCACCGCCTGGCTGAGCTGGAAGACCGCCATCACGCGACCCCGCAGCTCGTTGGGGATGTGCTGCTGGAGCAGGGTCTGGTTCAGCGCCATCGCGACCCCGTGCGGGATGCCCGCGGCCGCGAGGATGAACAGCGACAGGTAGAAGTTCGACGACGCGGAGAAGCCCACGAGCAGCGCCGTGTACAGCAGGAAACAGCCGATCATGAGGCGACCACGGTTCCGCGCCGACCCGACGTAGGCGAGGAAGAACAGCCCGATCAGCGAGCCCCAGCCCATCATCGAGGAGAGCCACCCGAATCCCGCGGTGCCCCGATCGAGCACCGTCTCCGACACCACTTTCAGGAACGGGATGTACGGGTAGACCAGCAACGACGGGATGGTCGAGATCAGGATCAGACCGAGGATCCGCTTGTCGCTCCAGGAGTACTTGAAGCCCTCGGCGATCTTGCGCCATGTCGACTCGCCGGCGCCTATGACCATGCGCACCTGGCGTGTCTGCGAGCTGATGAGCAGAGTCACGAGCAGCGCCGCCGCCTGTAACAACGTCAGCGCGATGAGCCCCGACCCGACGCCCCAGAAGCCCATCATGACCCCGAACGCCGACGGCCCGGTCACCCTCGAGATGTTCTGCACCATCGAGTTCATCGCGATGGCGTTCGGGAGCGTCTCGTCCGTGGTCACGTCGTAGACCAGCGCCTGCCGAGCCGGCTGGTTGATCGACTGGGCCAGCCCGCCGCCGAAGGCGATCACGTACACGTGCCAGGGCACCGCACGGTCCATCAGGACCAGCGCCGCGAGCGCCGCCGCGAGCGCCCCATCCAGCGCGGTCGACCACACGATGACGGTCTTGCGGGCATACCGCTCGGCGAGGTACCCGCCGTACGGCGCGATGAGCGCCCCTACGGCGCCTCGGAAGGCCGCGATCGTGCCCAGCTGCACCGAGGAGTTCGTCATGTCAAAGATCAGCGCGAACAGGGCGATCTGCTTCGCCCACTGCGCGAATCCAGCCGCCAGCGTCGACAGCGTGAGGTAGCGGAAGTCCCGCAACTTGAACGAGACGAAGATGTCGGCGACGGAGGCCTTGCGGCGCGCGCCCGACGTGGGCGCAGCTCGAGGCGGAGCCAGGGCGGCTGCCGGCGCCGGGAGCGCCATCGCGGCGGTGTCGCCCGCCGATAGCACGGCGCCGTTCGCGCCGTTCCCGTTCGCAGTCGGGTGGGTGCCATTGCCGGAGGCCAGGGCGGGTGTGCCTCGGCGATTGCGGGGTGACATGCCTCGGGCGCGTCCGCGCGCAGGGACCAGGACCGCGGGGTCCATGTAGTCGCGCACCAGCCGCGGCGCCCCGGGATCCATGTAGTCGCGCTCGGGTAGACGGCCAGAAGTCATGGGCTCGCCTCGCGTCTCGAAGCCTAGCACGTACGTGGACGTGCGCGTCAGCGTGAACCCTGACGCGAGGCGCCCACGCACGACCAGGCCCAGGCCCAGGCCCAGGCCCAGGCGCGATTGACGTTGGCTGTTATAGTCCAACGTGCCTCGGGGCCGTCCTGTACGCGCCCGGGTAGAGCGAGCAACGCGTGGGAGAGACGGAATGACTTCAGAATCGAAGGTCGAAACGCTCGTCACCAAGGATATGGAGGAGCGGAAGGGTGTCTGGGGCGACGAGAAGGTCGCGCCACCCGTATCCGAGTCCGACATTCGCAAGTGGGCCATCGCGTCCTACTGGCCCGACAAGCCACCCGCGATCTTCTGGGACGAGAACTACGCGAAGGGCACCCGCTGGGCGGGCCTCATCGCGCCCAACGACTTCAACCCGTTCGCCTGGCCGATCGACCGCCCGCCCGCGGCACCCGGCCGCGCCACCGCTGGCGGCGCCGGCGTGGGCACTCGAGGCATGAACGGCGGCCAGGTGGAGACCTTCGGCGTGCCGATGCGCCCGGGGGACGTCATCACCTCGCGCACGCGCCTGAAGGACTGGAACGAGCGCACCACGCGCCTGGGCCTGACGCTCTTCACCAACACCGAGACAGAGTGGCGCAACCAGAAGGGCGAGCACGTCAAGACTCGCATCTCCACGGGCATCCGCTACTAGGCACGGCCGGCAGGAGGACACTGAACATGGCAGTCAACGTCTACTTCGAGGATGTGAACGTCGGTGACGCGCTTCCCGCGTGGTCGCGCCAGACCGACTTCATGCACTGGAACCGCTACGCCGCGGTCAACGACGAGTTCGTCTACATCCACATGGACGACGAGGCCGGCAAGGCAGCCCTCAACGAGCAGGGCGCCTTCGGCATGGGCAACCTCCGCTACACCTACATCCTCAACGCCCTCCGCGACTGGATCGGCGACGAGGCGGAGATCCGCGAGTGCGGCGTGCAGTTCCGCGCCATCAACCAGAAGAACGACATCCTGACGGTCCAGGGCAAGGTCACGGACAAGAAGGTCGAGGACGGCGAGAACCGCGTGTACCTCGACATCAACGTCATGAACCAGAACGGCGACGGGACGTGCCCTGCGCACGCCGTCCTCGTGCTCCCCAACCGCGGCTAACCACCTCCCGTTCGAGGCGTCGCGAAGCGCCCCGGCCACTGTGGCCGGGGCGCTTCTTCATGTGCGGTCGCGTGCCGTGCCTGTCGCGTCGGCCCCGTCTGCCGCGACGAGCGATCCCCGACGACGTCGGCGTTGCCCCGGCCACTCGGGATCACCACTGGCACGGCCGCGGTCCATCGACCGTCGCCGCGATCACCGAGGCGTGCTCGCGCGTCAGAGACTGCCGTTGTTTGCGCCGGATCCTGATCGTCACTGAACGTCGAGCATGCATCGACCGAAGATGATCTTGTGGAACTCTGCACTCGTTAACCAACAGTCACGAGGCGGCGTTACACTTTCGTTGGTTCCCCGATCTCGAGGAACCCCCGCGGTGCTCACGAAAGGAAACCGAGCTGCCTACGACGACGAAGAAGGCCCCGGCAAAGGCGGCCGCCAAGCCCGCGGCGAAGGCTGCCGCGAAGCCAGCGGCGAAGAAGGCCCCGGCGAAGGCGGCTGCGAAGCCCGCCGCCGCGAAGAAGCCGGCCGCCAAGAAGTAAGTTCGCGGACCTCGGTCCGACGGCAGGCCGCCGTGGTGACGGCGGCCTTTTCGTTGCGCGTTGCCGGCGTCCGAGCCAGCTCGAGCGCTCTCGGTGGCAGTGTTGCCGGTCGAATCGGCGCGTGTCGCGCGGGTGGCGCCTCCGCGCGGATCACCTGACACTGGCGCGCGGAGGCGATGCCATGGCCAGGTTCGAGGCAGTCACCCGCACCCAGGAGATGCCCGAAGGCGTCCGCGAGGAGCAGCACCTCCTCGCTGGGCCCCGCAGCCGCATCGAAGAGCTCTGGCGCGCCGTCCGCATCTTCGTCGAGTACGTGCGCGGGCTCCGCGCCCTCCACTTCGTCGGCCCCTGCGTCACCGTCTTCGGCTCCGCCCGGTTCCCCGAGGGCCACGAGTACTACGAGCTCGCTCGCCAGGTCGGGCGCGACCTCGCGCTGCAGGGCTTCACCGTCATGACGGGGGGCGGCCCCGGCATCATGGAGGCCGCCAACCGCGGCGCGAAGGAGGCCGGCGGCAACTCCGTCGGCTGCAACATCGACCTGCCGATGGAGCAGCGCTCGAACCCCTACCTCGATTTCTACGTCCAGTTCCACTACTTCTTCCTGCGCAAAGTCATGCTCGTGAAGTACTCGTACGCGTTCGTGGTGCTCCCCGGGGGCTTCGGGACGATGGACGAGCTCTTCGAGGCACTCACGCTGGTCCAGACGCAAAAGATCCTCAACTTCCCCGTCATCCTCATGGGCGTCGATTTCTGGCAGCCGATCATCGACCAGGTGAGTCGGACCTTCCTCTCCGAGGGGACCGTCGACCAGGTGGACATCGACCGCATCTTCATGACCGACTCCTCGACGCAGGCCGCGGCCATCGTGAAGGAGGCGGCGCTGCGCCAGTTCGGGCTGCGCTACGGCCCCCGCCCGCGCCGTCGGCGCTGGCTCTTCGAGTAGGGCTCGCGCCCCCCGTCGCCCGAACCCCCGCCTGCTGCGCCAGCATGGCCCCCTCGAGGTCACGTCCGCCCCAGACCTTCGTCCCTCGGGAGGCTGCACGGCGGTCACCTAGGCTGAGTGCAGCTTCGGTTGGTATGCAGTGCGGAGGTCCCCATGCGGGAGCAAGTGTCATTCGCGATCCCTGATGAGCTGACACGCTGGCAGCCGGGGGCCGAGCCAGTGGTCTCGTGCCTGATCGACTGGCGCATCCAGAACACAGAGCGCCAGGCGCGGACGCTGGTCCCGCACCGGCTTCGCGAGGCGTTCCGCGACCTGGATGAGCGCAGCGCCGCCCGCGTCTCCATGGAGGGCGACCTCGCCGCGCTCGAGGCGTTCCTCGATTCGGGCGCCGACCCGGCGCAGTCCGCCTTCGCCGTCTACTCGTGCAGCGCGCGCGGGCTCTGGTTCGTTACGCCGCTTGGGATCCCGGTGGAGACCCTGGTGCACGTCGGCGAGTACCCCCAGCTGCTCCCCCTCATCGAGGCGACGCAGGACGCCGCCCGAACACTGGTGGTCGCCGCCAACTCGAACTCCGCACGCCTCATCCGGCTGGTCCCGGAGGGCGCCACCTCCGAGCAGGGGCCGCATCGCGAGGTGTCCACGGTCCAGCACTCGACCGAGGGCGGCTGGGGCGCCCTCGGCTACCAGCGCCACGTGGACGTCGAGATCGAGCGGTTCGCCCGCGAACTCGCGGCGGCGATCCAGCACGAGATGGCGGAGCTCCGCCTGACGCACGTCGTGCTCTCGGGCGACACGGTGATCGTCCCGCCACTCCTCGAGGCGCTCCCGGGCACGATCCGCGCCCGCGTCGACGCGATCGAGCACTTCGAACCCTGGGACTCCACACGGGAGATCGCCAGCGCGGTCTGGCCGCGCGTTGCCGAGGTGGTGCGCGCGCGACGCGACACCGAGGTCGGCGAGATCATCGGGCGGGCCGCCGCAGGTGGTGAGGCGCTGAACCTGGCCTCCGAGGTCGCCGACGCGGCCAGCACGGGACGCGTCGACACGCTCGCCCTGGACCCCGAGGTCGTCGCCCCCGAGGCGGCGGAGGAGTTGATTCGCCAGGCGCTCCGACACCGCTCCCGCGTGCTCGTGATGCGCGGCAGCCCCGCGCTCACCGAGGCCGGCGGCGTTGTGGCGAGCCTCCGGTAGTCACACCGGGTCAGGGGATCTGGTGCCGGGGGTGGGAGTCGAACCCACATGCCCTTGCGGGCCGCGGGGTTTAAGCCCGCTACGTCTGCCGTTTCGCCACCCCGGCACGGCTCTCTCCGGCGCGCCCTGCCCGAGTCCTGGACGGGGTCCCGTCCCGCGCTGGGCGCGCGCCGGTCTCGACGCCCGTCGTTAGTCGACGATCGTGAACTCGCTGTCGGCAGGCGTGATCGCGATGTGCGACATCGGCGAGCCGGTGTCCGCAGCCCCGTGCCAGTGCACCTCGCCGGCGGGAATCAGCACGAAATCGCCTGCCGAGACCGTGCGCTCCTCGCCGTCCGCGCCTACCTTCCCAATGCCCGACACCACGTAGAGCAGTTGGTCTCGGGAGTGCGTGTGCGGGCGCGTCTTCGCGCCGGCCGCGAACTGGACGATCTGCAACGACACCTGGTCGCTGTTGGCGCGCGTCGCGAGCGCGCGACCCCACACCTGGCCGCCCTCGAAGATCGCGTCCCCGGTGCGGTCGACCGTGCTGCCCTCGTGGGCGTGAATGATCTCCACGACGCCCCCTCCCTGCGACCCGTTCCGCGGGCGCCTAGTCGAACTCGGAGCGGGGCTCGCCCTCTCGAGTGAGGTACGCGATCGCGCGCTGGTAGTCCGCGTCCGGGACGTGGCCGTGCTCGTGCAGGTACGTCAGCAGCACCTCGAGGGTGAGGACGGGATGCAGCCGGATGCCGACCTCCTGCAACCGTCGCGTCGCGCCCTGCTCGCGGTTCACGAGGACGAGCGCGTCCCGCACGAACACGCCCTGGTGGCGCAGCGCCTCCGCCGTGTCGATGAGTGACCCGCCACCCGTCGTGAGGTCGTCCACCACGATCGCCGTCTGCCCCGGCCGGTAGATCCCCTCGATGTGTGTCGTCTCGCCCACCAGCGCGAGCGGGTCGGTCCGCGCGTAGATGAGCGGCACGCCCATCTGCAACGCCAGCGCCGTCGCGATGTGCAGCCCGCCGATCGGGACTCCCGCGATCAGGTCGAACGGCGCGACCTGCTGGTTGCGCAGCGCGATCTTCATCTGCAGCTCGGCCTCGATGAGGGCACCCACGCGCGCCAGCGCGTCGGGCCGCGAAACGAGCAGCTTCGGGTTGAGGTACACCGGCGAGTTGCGCGCCGTTCGGCCCACCGAGAAGTCGCCGAACTGGATGCAGCCAAGCTCCCACATCACCTCGGCGATCCAGAGGGCGCCCTTGGGCTCGGTCTCGCGTGGCGGTGTCATCGGCGGCGCTCCCAGGCGGCGGGGTTGACGAGGTGCTGCGGGCGCTCACTGCCCAGGCCGGCGAGCAGGCCCTCGACGGCGAGCGCGGCCATCCGCTCGCGCGTCGCGCCCGTGGCGCTGCCCACGTGCGGCGTGACGAGGAGGTTCGGCGCGCTGAGCAGCGGCGCGTCGGGCGGCAGTGGCTCAGGCGTCGTGACATCGAGCGCTGCGGCGGCGATCGTGCCCTCGTGCAGCGCCCGCGCGAGCGCAGGCTGGTCCACAACTCCTCCTCGGGACGTGTTGATGAACGTGGCGGTGCGCTTCATGCGGCGAAACGCCTCGTCATTGAACATCGTGGCCGTGTCCTCGGACAGGGGCACGTGCACGCTCACAAAGTCGGACGTTTCCAGGAGTACGTCCAGCGGTACCCGCATGCCCGGGAACTCAGGGGCGTCGCGGCGCCCCGAGTACAGCACGCGCATCCCGAAGCCCTGGCCCCGGCGCGCCACCGCCGCCCCGATGCGGCCCGGTCCGACGATGCCAAGCGTGGCTCCTGCCACCTCCCGCCCCAGCAGCCACGAGGGCTGCCAGGGGCCCCACGCACCCGCCCGCACGGCCGCCTCGCCCTCGGCGATCCGGCGCGCCGAGGCGAGGAGCAGCGCAAACGCGAGGTCGGCGGTGGTCTCGGTCAGCACCCCGGGGGTGTTCGTGACCAGCACGCCGCGCTCGGTCGCCGCCGCCACGTCGACGTTGTCGTAGCCCACGGCCATATTCGCGACGACGCGCACCGTCGGGCAGGCGTCGAGGAGCGCACCGTCCACGCGGTCCGTCAGCATCGTGAGGAGGCCATCACAGCCCGCGGATCGCTCGAGCAGCGACGCGGGGGGCGGCGGCTCCTCGCCCTCCCACGTGTCGACATCGGCCGCGGCGCCCAGGAGCTCGGCGGGAGCCGACCCCGGCAGCGCCCGGGTCACGAAGACGCGCGGTCGCGCCGCGAGCGGAGCCACGTCAGACCCGCCGCCGCTGGTCGGGCTCGCCCTCGGGACCCCAGTTGGGTCGGAAGTCCGAGGTCAATCCGTGCATCTGCGCTCGGTGCATGCGGTCGTGGCGGTAGAGTGAACGCAGGAGCTGGAGCACCGACAGCGTCCCGAACTGCGAGCGCGCCGTCCGCTCGAACTCGCTCAGCGACAGGGCATCGAGGACGGCCAGCGTGCGCAGGCGCTGCGCCTCCAGCTCGTCCCGATGCGCGCGCACGGAGACGCGTTCGGCATCCTCGAGGCGGTACGCCACGGAGTCCGGCACGGTCCCGTGCGCCAGGTCCGGCTCCCGCTCCACGATGGCCCGCTGGACCCACGCGCGATACGTGGACTCCATCTCCGCGAGGTGCGCCACCTGCTCCTTCACCGACCACCCGTCCTCGCCGTGGACGGCGTCCGGTGGGCGCGCCTCCGCAGCCGCCTCTGGCATGCCGTTCAGGCCGTCGAGCAGCGCCGCGCGCTCCTCGTCCAGCCGCGCCAGGAGGTCCTGGATGTCCTGCTCGGTCGCCATGGGCGCGATTGTACGAGGTCGACCGGCCCGCTTCGCACACCCGTGGCGAGCTGCCTCCGGCTTGCTACGATTGACACACTATCCGAGCTGCAGCAGTCAGAGGTGACCGTGGCGATCAAGAACGAACTCGAGCCGTTCACGCGCATCGACGTCCACGAGGCGAAGGCCATGATCGACGCCGGCGACGTGCAGGTGATCGACAGCCGCGAGCCCCACGAGCATCACGATGGCCACGTTCCCGGCTCGCTGAACATCCCGCATATGGCCACGCTGCCACGGGGCAACGACCTCGCCACGGACCGCCCGATTCTCTTCATCTGCAAGTCCGGCCAGCGCTCGGCCGTGGCGGCGGAGTTCGCCGCGGCACTCGGGCGGACCGAGCTCTACAACG
>CADEHD010000038.1:0-6548 GCA_902827055.1 uncultured Chloroflexota bacterium
TCCCGCCCTGCAGCTCGCCGCCTTCGCCATCACGCTGGTCGCGGCCGTCGAGGACCTGCGGACGCGCCGCATTCGTAACGTGCTCACGGCACCCGCGGTGGTCCTCGCGCTCGCGGGTGCGACGTCCTACCCGAGCGCCGCGCTCGCGCTAGTGGCGGCTCCGCTACCGCTCCTCGCGCTCGCGATCCTGCAACCGGCGGGGATGGGGATGGGTGACGTGAAGCTCGCGGGGGTCGCGGGCGCGCTCGTCGGTCTCCGTGCGGTCCCCGCGTGGTGGATGGCGACGGCGCTGGCGGGGGGGCTACTTGCGGTGATCGCGCTGCTGCGCGGCGGCCGCCGAGGCGCCACGATGGCCTACGGCCCCGCGCTCGTCATGGCGCTGGCCTGGGTGCTCTTCGGCCCGGTCGCGGTCCGCTGATGCCACCCCTTCGCGGGGCGCAAGTCCGAGTCGGACGCTAGCCCTCGGCGAGGCGTGCCGTCTCGGCCGCCTCTACGAACGCGACGATCGAGTCGAAGTACAGCCGCTCGCCGACCCACAGCAGGTCGTTGTGACCGGCGTCCGGCACGGTCACGAGCTGCCGAGGCTCGACGGTCATCAACTCGAACAGCTCGTGCGCGCGCGACACCGGCACGAGGTCGTCGTACTGGCCGTGGATGATCAGCGTCGGGAGGCTGATCGACGCGATCTTCTCGTCGTGCGCCTTCGCCAGCAGGCCGCCCCGCTCGGTGTCCAGCAGCCCGTAGCGCTCGAGCGAGCGCCTGACGTTGCCGGCGCCGCTCTCGATGATTAGCCCGCTGAAGCGGTCCGCGGCCTGCGCAGCGACCTCCAGCGCCGGCTGCGCCCCCATGCTGCGCCCCATGATCCAGCGCGCACCGGTGTAACCCTCGGCGTCGAGGAGCGCGTGGAACGCCGCCGCGATGGGGTGAGCATCTGCCACCAGCGACTCGACGGTGGGGGTGCCGCCGCTGGCGCCGTATCCGCGGAACTCGGCGACGAACAGGTTCAACCCGCGGTCCTCGTAAATCGAGGAAATGTCGTCGTAGTCGCTGGCGATCTCGCCGTTGCCGTGGAAGTAGAGCAGCGTGGGCCAGGCCGGGTTCGACCCGAAGAAGCGCGCACCAACGGTGACGCCCTCGGCCACCTCGATCAGCTGATCGCGGGCGCCGTTCGTGGCGGGCCAGAGGTCGTCGCGAGGAAAGAACATGGACGCCGGCGCCCCGGCGTCGTCCAGGATGCGGTAGTCCGCGGGATCCAGGTAGGCCATGCCTGTCCTCGCTGTCTGCTGCGGGCGCCTCGATCGCGATGAGCGCGCGGGGTGTCGCCGCCGCCCGGTCCCGAGCGTAACAAAGTCGTCGCCCGGGTGCCTCGGAGGCGCCGCGCCAGGGCGCGGTCCGCTGTGCTCACACGCCTCGATTCCATGCGGAGTACAATCCGCGCCGCATCCTGAGAGGAACGCGCCCCATGACGAACTCCACTGCCTCGGCCCCGCCGCAAGACCGGGCCTTCGAGGGCCTGCACATCGAGCGCGACGGCGCGGTCGGTCGCATCACCCTGAACCGCCCCGAGAAGCTCAACGCCATCCTCCACACGATGATTCATGGCATCGACCAGACGGTGGAGGCGTGGGGCAAGGACCCCTCGATTCGCGCCATCGTGATCACGGGGAACGGCCGGGCCTTCTCGTCCGGCGACGACATCGTCGGAGGCATGGGCGACCGCCCCGGCGACTACGTGTTCGAGCCCACCGGGATGAACACCAACCTCGGTCCGCATCACCACATGGTGAAGACGATCCTGTCGGCTCCGAAGCCGGTCATCGCGGCGCTGAACGGCCGCACGCATGGCGCCGGATGGGTGACGGCGCTTGCCTGCGACTTCCGCGTCGCGCGCTCGGATGCGCTGATCGGCGACATCCGCTCGGGCAAGGCGATCTTCGCCGGGCAGACCGTCCCGCTCATCCTCCCGAGGCTGATCGGGCAGTCGCGGGCGATGGACATCCTGATCACGGGTCGGGTGTTCGACGCCATCGAGGCGGAGCGCTACGGCATCGTGCAGCGTGTCTGGGCTCCGGAGGACTGGGACCGCGAGCTGGCGGCGTTCATCGATGAGCTCGCGAACGGACCGACGGTCACGTATGCGGCGTGGAAGCTGACGGTGAACCGCTCCGTGCTGAACGAGCTCGACGCCTACACCGACTACGAGCGCCGGCTCGCCGCCATCGCGGGCGCCTCCGCTGACGTCGAGGAGGGCCGCAACTCCTTCCGCGAGAAGCGCGCGCCGATTTTCCAGGGGCGCTGACGCCCCGGTATTATGGACGTTCGATACTGATCCGCGCGCAACGGCAATGAACGGGGAGTCACACGATGGCAACAACGTTGCTGCGTCAACCGCTCGCGTGGCTCCCCCTCGCGATGTCGGGCGCGGCACTCGCGCTCGTGCTCGGGTACCTCGGGCGGTTCGGCATCACCGAGGCAGCGCCTGGCGCCGACGAGGGCGCCACGGCGCGCCTCTTTCAGCTGTTGCTGCTCGCTCAGCTGCCAGTGATCGCGGCGCAGCTCGCAGTGAACGCGCCGCGCCATACCCTTCGTGCGGTCGAGGTGGCAGCGCTTCACGCCGCTGCGGCGGCGCTTCCTGTGGTGCTCATCCTCTGGCTGGAGTCGTAGTCCCAACACCCTGAGACGCGTGCTGGTACGGCAGCACCGACAGCGCCTCGCGCGTTGCGAGGCAGCTGTCGGCGCTCATGGTCGATTCCCTAGCTGGCGGCAGCCGCCGGGGTCTGCGGCGGACCCTGCATCCGCTGCATCGGGTAGCCGCCCATGCCGAGCGTGACGTCCCAGATGTCAAACATGTGGTCGATGTCCTGGAACGGCGACTCGCTGTAGAGGACGCGCTCCACGGTCGGCTGGCTGTACAGCGACACGCGGTGGCCCGTGCCACCGAACATGCAGCCGCTCGCCACGCCACCCTCGTCCGAGGCCAGCCACACCGCCAGCGGCGCGAGGTTGCGCGGGTCTCGAGTGGTGCCTCCCGCCGACAGGCTCGGCGCCGGCTCGTCTCGGCCGACTGCAAGCCCGCGGTCGGTCATGCGCGTGGAGGCCAGCGGTGCGATCACGTTGCACGTGACCCCGTAGCGCTCGAGCGCCCGCGCGTTCGAGCGCATGAGCCCCAGCTTGCCCGCGTGCGCCGCGGAGTAGTTCGGTTGCCCCGCTGCGCCGTAGATACCGGCGTCGGAGGTGAAGTAGATGATGCGACCGCCCCGCGTGCGCTCCTGCCGCCAGTAGATCGCCGCGAACTTCGTGGGGGCGAAGCAGCCCTTCAGGTGCGCGCGCACCAGGCCGTCCCACTCCTCCTCGGTCTGGTTGAAGATCATGCGCTCGCGCAGGATGCCGTGCGCGCAGCACAGGATGTCCAGCCCGCCGTAAGTGTCGATGGCGGTGCGGACGGTCTGCTCGGCGGTATCCATGTCGGCGATATCACCGACGATGCTGATCGCCTCCCCACCCGCCGCCTTGATCTCGTCGACCACGGCGTTCACGCGGGAGGAGTCCATCCCCATGCGCCCCTCGACGTCGGCGCCGGTGTCCGCGACCACGACCTTCGCGCCCTCGGCCGCGTAGGTCTTCGCAATCCAGCTTCCCATGCCGCCCGCCCCGCCCGTGACGATGGCGACCTTACCCTCGAGATGTCCTGGCATCGTGTCTTCTCTTTCGGCTGTCTCGGCTGTCGCGATGCTCGGCTGGCGACTAGCGTCCCGGGGGCGCGGCCTCGCGCTCACGGCGCCAGCCGCCCGGAGGCGCGAACTCCTCGGGCCGGAAGTTCTCGCGCATCACTTTGAACAGCGAATCGACGTTCCACAGGGGCTCCTGCGAGAACACCGAGCGGTCCCAGGTCGGCTCGCGGTACATCGTGATGCGGTGCCCGCCCACGCCGAACGTGCGCCCGGTGATCGCCGCCCCACGGTCCGAGGCGAGATACACAATCGAGGGGATGGCGTTCATCGGGTCGCGCGCCGTCCCCGCCGCCGACTCGCTCGGAGGCGGCGCGTCGCGGTCGATCCCACGGTTGCGGTCGGTCATGCGGGTCGCCGCGCCGGGCGCGATGCAGTTCGAGGTCACGCCGTAGCGCGCCAGCGCCTGCGCGTTCGACAGTGACAGTCCGATCTTGGCCTGGTGCGCCGCCGAGTAGTTCGGCTGTCCGGCCTCGCCGTTCACGCCCGCTCCGGAGGTGAAGTAGATGATCCGCCCGCCGCGGGTCCGCTCCTGGCGCCAGTAAATCGAGGCGAACTTGGTCGGTGCGAAGACGCCCTTGAGGTGCGACTTCATCACGGCGTCCCAGTCGTCCTCCTCCATGTTGAAGATCATGCGCTCGCGCAGAATGCCGTGCGCGCACACGAGGATGTCGAGTCCCCCGTACGTGTCGATGGCGGTCTTCACGAGGTTCTCGGCGACGTCCATCTCGGAGATGTCGCCCACCGCCGAGATCGCCTCGCCCCCGTTCGCCTTGATCTCGTCAACCACCGCGTTGACCCTCGAGGGGTCCATGCCCATGCGGCCCTCGACGTCCGCGCCGGTGTCCGCAACCACGACCTTCGCGCCGTTCTGCGCGAAGATCTTGCAGATCCAGCTCCCCATGCCACCGGCGCCGCCGGTGACGATCGCCACTTTGCCATCCAGGTGTTTTGCCATGCGCTGGCCTCCAATCGCGGCGGAATCTAGTCCCGTAATCGAGGCGAGTCAATCACATCGTTGTTCGAGTGAGACCGACAGCCCGCGAGGGCAACTGGCGCGCGCACCCAGACCGCAAACGACTCGGAGTGCGGGCGGGGGTGAGGGTGTAGCCGGAGCATCACCCAGCAATGAGGAGTGATCGTGCGCCTGTCGCGAGTCAGGACCGTGACGAGGTCGTCCGGTGGTCATGAGGTCGACTGTTGCCGTGCGCGCACTCGAGACGGCGCTCCGAGGCGTGCGGGCTGGGCCCACGGCACGTGTCCGCTAAACTGGGCCGCACCTCGATGCCGGGTGGTGTAACGGTAGCACCGGGGACTTTGAATCCTCTTGTCTAGGTTCGAATCCTAGCCCGGCAGCCAGTGTTCTCGACTCGGCATCGCCGCCCTTGCCCCTGGCTCGATGTCTTCGAGACGTCACGGTCGCATGGAGTCGTGCCGCGGTCGTCCGCGCTATACGACTCGCCGACCCTGGATCACCCGCACCAGTACCGAGATGACGGCGATGACCAGCAGCACGTGGACGAAGCCGTTCATGGTGTTCGATGTCACCACCCCGAGCAGCCAGAGCACGATCAGGATCGCCGCGATTGTCCAGAGCACCGCGTCCTCCTTTTGTGCCAGCGCAGCATGCGCGGACGGAGCATAGCAGCAATTTCATGCGTGGTGCGTGCCTCGCAGGCCCCGTCACGAGCCGGTCGGGGCGGCACACGCCTGGGTGGCGCCGGCGCGGGGCCTCGGATGCCCGGGAGCCCGGGGCCTCGCAAGGGCGTTCGCCCCTCTAGCCGCGCTCCCCGCCGCACGACGATGATGGAGGGAGACGCTGCCACGGACTGCGCGCGGCCCCACGCGCCGACTCGTGGTCCCGGCGGTGCATCGAAGGGGTGGGCGCGATTCCGATGACGTGGTCGAGGCCGGTCCGCGCGCCGAGGTTCGCCAGGATGCGGTTCGCTGGAGTGGCGCTCGTCGCGGTGGCGCTCGCGGCCTCGGCGTGCGCGGCTCCCGAGGCCGAGTCGCGCTCGGCCGCACCGCGTGCCACCCGAGTACCCCTCGAGTCCTACTTCGTCGCGCCCGAGGCCACGCGCACGGTGCCCCTCGTGAGTGCGCCCGTGAGCACCCCCGTGCCAATGGTGCTGCGGCCCCCTTCGGCTGGATTCGCGGCCTATCCCCTCGAGTTCCTGTCCGCCGAGGGCGCCGCGCCGGGTCGGCGCGCGTCTGCCTCGGTACGAACGCTTCCCGGTGCCTCCTGCTGGATGGTCTACACGCCTCCCACGGGCACGGTGAGCGGCGTGCTGGCGCTGGAGGACCCGGTCACCGCATCCGACGGCGGGCTCGTCTCCTGGCAGTGGCAGGTCGCCCTCGGTACGCCCGCTGGATTCGCCAGCCTCGATGTCACGTGCAACGACCTCAAGGCGCGGGAGTGGATCTGGATCCAGCTCCCGCCGTAATCGGCTGACTTCCGTTCCGCGCCTCTCCTCGGCGACTCGCTTTGCCGTTCGCTGGTTCCGCTCGTGCGGTGAGCCGCGTGTTATGTCCATTCGAGCCTCTTCGCCCCCCGCCGCGGCGAATCCGGCGCGGGCACTCGTGCGTCGAGCCTGACACTTCAGACTCGGGGTTCCCCTACCGAATCTCATACGAGGGGGTATCCATGACCAGTGCTGTCCTCGTACTTGCCACGGCCTTACTGGTCGGTGGCTGCGCGGCCCTCCTCGTCCGCGCCCGCGAGCGCAAGCACCGGGTCCTCCGGGATGAACTCACCGCGACACGGTCGCGACTCCACGCGGGACTCGCCCACGGGGCTGTTGCGCTGCTCGCGGTCTCCCG
>CADEHD010000038.1:6558-11772 GCA_902827055.1 uncultured Chloroflexota bacterium
GGCAAGTACGCCAACGCGCGGGTGGATGCGCTCCTCGATGCCGGTCGCGCCGCGATCCTCGGTCGCTCGGCCTGGGACGCGTTCAACGATATCCCCGAGCTGGCGGCGGCCCTCCGCAGCGGCCTGCGCGGCAACCGCGGCGTCGAACGCATCCTCACGAGCGGCGTGGCCCTCGAGGTGAGCTACGCGCCGCGCTTCGATGACGGCGGGACGATCGTCGAGGTGGTCGCGCTCGTCCGCGACGTCACGCGCGAGCAGCTCGAGGTCGATCGCGCGGAACGCCTCGCCGACGTGCGCTCGCGCATCCTCAGCGTCATGGGGTACCGCCTCCGCGGCCAGCTCAACAGTGTCCTGGGCGCCGCGGAGCTCGCGAGCACGGTTGCAGGGCCTGGCAACGCCTGGCTCCCGGACGTCGAAGCCGCCGGCCACCGCCTCTACGCCTTCGTCGACCACCTCGTCGACTTCCTTGAGCTCGACGCCGGACGCATGGCGCCGCACCCCGCCCCGTTCTCGCTCCGCGACCTCGTCGAGGGCGTCGCGTCGCGGCACCGCGACCGCGCGGCGGCGGACGGCACGGTGTTCGTGGTCCGCTTCCCGGGCCACACGCCCGCCGACCTCGAAGGCGACGGCCACCGCATCCGCCAGGCGCTGGACCTGCTGCTCACAGTCGCGCTCGGCACGAACGCGGGCGGGCAGGTCATCCTCAACGTCGAGGTCGTCCCCCTCGAGGCGGGCCGCGCTCGGGTCGCGATCTCAGTGGAGGACGCAGGACGGGGACTCACGCCACAGGCGCGCGCGCGTGTGTTCGATGCCTTCGACGCTGACTCGGCGTTCTGGGCGACGCGCTCGGGCTCCAGCGGCCTCGAGCTGCCGCTCGCCCAGCGTCTCGCCTCGATGCTCGGCGGCACGCTCGAGGTGGAGAGCGCGCCGGGTGCCGGCACGACGCTTCGCCTCGACATGGAACTCCCACGCACGTGGCTGTCGCGCCGCGACGCTACAGCGCGCCCCGCCGAGCGGGAGGTGGGCCGGCTGCTCCTTGTTGACGACGACGCGCAGCAGCGGCGCATCGAGCGGGCGCTCGCCGAGGCCTGCGGCTGGTCGGTGGTGGAGGCCGGGCACGGCGCGCAGGCGCTCGAGGTGCTGGCTGGCGATGAGGCGATCGACGCGGTCCTCACGGAGCTCCACATGCCGGTGCGCGATGGCGGCACGCTGGTCGCCGATGTCCTCGAACGCTGGCCGTCGATGCCCATCGGGGTCCTCACCGCCGACGCCCGCCCGGCCTCGCGCCAACTCGCGCTGAGCGCGGGTGCTACGGCCTGCGCGGTCAAGCCGGTCTCGACGCAGGCGATGCGCGCGTTGCTCGACGAGCTGTCGCGGGCCGCCCTCGCCCGGTCGCTGCCCGCGCCCTCCGTTGGCGACATCGTGGATCACGATGCGCTGCGCCGGTTGGTGGCACTCGACTCGGTCGAGGGGCCGCTCGTCGCGGCGGAGCTGATCGAGGCGTTCCTCGCGGCCGCACCGCTCCAGCTACTCGCGCTCGCGGATGCGCTCGCGCGCCACGACATCGACGCGGTGACGGACATCGAGGCGTCGCTCGCGGTAAGCGAGCGACTCCTTGGCCTCCCGCGCCTGGGAGCGGCCCTCGCGATGCTCGCGGATGCGCGCGTGGACGGCGGCGGTATCGAGGCGGGCGACGCTGTCTCGCTCGTCGCCCAGGAGGTGGAGGCGGCGCGCGACGCACTGGCCCGCGACGCCCTCCCGCAGTACGCACCTGCCCGCCACGCCTCGGCTGTGGCCGCCTGACCGGATCGACAACGCTGGAGCGGAGTTGACGATGAACGCACCCAACCGCCCGGACCCCCTGGCCGAACGCCTCGACTTGCTGGAGGCGCGCCTGCATGCGTCCAACCTGCAGGCGCTGGCCAGCGACTCGCTCCCGCCCAACCTCGAGGCGATCCGCTCGACGCTCCACGGCCTGCTGACGGCGCCCGACTTCGATGTCGACGAGGCGTGGGACGCCATCGAGTCGACACTCGGATTTGCGCCACAGGCAGGCGAGCTGCGCCGCCTCCTCGGCGAGGAGGTCCAGGAGCACGCGGAGCCGGTCACGATGGCCGCGGTCGGTGGCATGCTCCTCTTCAACGCGCTCTCGGGCTCGATCCAGGGCATGGGCATCCTCGGTGGCGGCGGTGGCGACGCAGGCGGCCCCCCAGCGGGACCCGCGTTCGTGCAGCAGTTCGATGGCCCCGGCTTCGACCCGCCGGTCGGCGACACCTCGCAGGGCACGGGCGACCTCACGCTCGATGGCGCGCCCCTGGCAGGAACGACGACCGACCCGCTTGAGGCTCGGGTCGCGGGCTTCGACGCGGCGTCCGATGGCGCACCGCCGATGGCGTTCGCCGGCTTCGCGGCGGACGCGCCTGTCGAGGCGCCCGGCGTCGACGCCCCTTTCGCCGACCCCTTCTCGACACTGCCGGGCCTCGACGCGGCGCCCTCGCCCGCGCCGGGCGCCGAGGACGCTCGCCCCGCGCCAGTGGATGCGGCCGGTGCGCCGGCCTCCTCGGAGTCCCCGCCCGCCTTCGTTGCGGCCGCGCCAGGCAACGAGCGCGGGGCCGACCCGATCGTGGCTGCGGGGCCAGTGCCGGCCGTCGACCTGGGCTTCGATGAGGAGCAGCAGCAGGCGCCGGCTCCTCCGGACGCGCCTCCGGCCCCGCCGCAGGACGCGGGCCCGAGTCTCCCGCCCCCGGGCGACCCGATGTGGAACGACCTCGACTTCCTGATGCAGATCGCGACGATCGTGGGCACGGAGGGCAACGATGTCATCCGCGGCACCGAGGGCAACGACATCATCCTCGCGCTCGGCGGGAACGACACGATCTACGGGCGCGGCGGCGATGACATCATCATTGGCTGGTCCGGCAACGACCGCATCTTCGGCGAGGCCGGCGACGACCTCGTGATCGGCGGCGCCGGCAACGACACGGTCGATGGCGGCGCCGGCAACGACCGACTGGTCGGTGGCGAGGGTGACGACCGCCTGGTGGGCGGTCTCGGCAACGACTCGCTCCAGGGCAACGCCGGCAACGACACCCTCGATGGTGGCGCGGGCAGCGACGTGCTCGCGGGAGGCGAGGGCAACGACCGACTCACAGGCGGCGCTGACAATGACTCACTCCTCGGCGACGCCGGCAACGACACGCTCGATGGCGGGACGGGCAACGACGCCCTCGCAGGTGGCGAGGGCAACGACCGGCTCGTCGGCGGCACGGGCGACGACTCGCTCAGCGGCGACGCGGGCGCAGACACCCTCGATGGCGGCGCGGGCAACGATGTGCTCGCGGGTGGCGAGGGCAACGACCGCCTCACGGGCGGCGCCGACAACGACTCGCTCCAGGGCAACGCCGGCAACGACACCCTCGACGGCGGCACGGGGAACGACGCCCTCGCGGGTGACGAAGGCGACGACCGCCTCGTCGGCGGCGCCGGTGACGACTCCCTCTTCGGCGGCGCTGGCAACGACACGCTCGACGGCGGGGCCAGCAACGACGTCCTCGCCGGTGGCGAGGGCAACGACCGACTCGTCGGCGGTACCGGCGACGACTCGCTCACGGGCGGCGTCGGCGCGGACACCCTCGATGGCGGCGCGGGCAACGACGCCCTCGCGGGCGGCGAAGGGGACGACCGGCTCTCGGGAGGCACTGGCAACGACACGCTCACCGGCGACGCGGGCAACGACCGCGTCTCGGGTGGCAGCGGGGACGACTCGCTGCAGGGCAACGCCGGCAACGACACGCTCAGCGGCAACGCCGGCAACGACACGATCGTGGACACCGAGGGCACCAACTCGATCTCGGGTGGCGCCGGCAACGACACGGTGAACGGGGTTGCCGCATGACGCAGCCTCGACAACTCACGGCACGCGAGCGCGCGAAGCGGGACGCACTGATCCCCGCCAACCTCCAGGCCGCGAAGCGCGGGGACGAGCGCGCCTTCATGGCGCTCTACTTCTGGCGCGCCGAGCAGGTCGCGGCGTGTGCCGCCTCGGGGCTCCCACCCGCCGAGGTGCGCCACGCGGTGCAGCAGGTCTTCCGCGAGGCGTGGCATGCCTTGCCCCGCTGTCCCGCCACGGACGCCCTCGAGTTTGACGTGTGGCTGTCTCGCGAGGCGACCCGGGTCATCCTCGAGCGCCGCGTCGCCAACGAGGAGGCCATCGAGCCCGACAGCCACGTCTGGAGTCTCCCGGCGGCGCTCCGCGAGGTGGTGCTCCTGCGGGACGCCTTCGGTCACGGCCTCGCGCAGGTCGCGCGCGCCATCGCGCAGCCGGAACAGACCGTGCGCCTGTGGTACCGGAACGGACTCGAGGCGCTGGCCGCCTAGCCCGGACGAACCGGGGGCGAGCCCCGGTCACCCGAGGCACGCCCCACCTTCTGGGCCTCAGCGGTCCCGCGTCTCGACGCTCACCTGCACGCGCTTTATCTGCGCCCTCCCGGCGGCTGCCTCGGACACTCCGAGTGTGGCGCCGATCGCCTGCTCCTCGGGGCGCGCGGTCACGCAGCGCACGTCCTCGGAGCGCACGTCGTGAGCTGCGACGGCGTTCGGGCATCGGGAGCACCCGGCGAGACGCCTGAGCGACCAGACGCGACGCCGGCCGACGATGGCGCCCGGGTGACTCGGGGTCAGCGCCACGCCTTGTGGACCGCCGCGACCGTGGTGTCGAGTCGAGGCCGCTCGGACCCGCCCGGGTGGGGACGGCGGCCGCGGCGCGCGCCGTCCAGGTCCTGTTCGGCTCCGACGGCGACCGCGCACGGCGGGCACGTGGTGTATCTGAGGGAGACCAACTGCCCCGCGACAAGGGCGGGGCAGCGAGGCAGCTCGGACTGGGGGCTGGGTCGTTACGCGGCGATGGGCTCCGCGGCGGAGGTCATCCCCCGCATCTCGACGGCTTCCACCACGCGGCCCACGCCGACGTCGAAGGCGGCTGCGCGCAGCGGCATGCCCTCGGCAGCCCGCTCGCAGACCTCGGCGTACGCGCCGCTCAGGAGGTCGCACAGCTCGGAGTCCACGCGCGCCGCGGTCCAGCGGTGCTGCTGGATGTTCTGCGTCCACTCGAAGTAGGACACGAGCACCCCGCCAGCGTTCGCGAGGATGTCAGGCACCACGGTCACGCCTCGCTGGGCCAGCTGGTGGTCGGCGTAGGGGGTCACGGGGTGGTTC
>CADEHD010000039.1 GCA_902827055.1 uncultured Chloroflexota bacterium
CGGCTGGTCCGGGAACTCCGCGCGGAGCTCCTGCCACCTCGTCGGGCCACCGACCGAGAACAGGGTCTTCAGCTCATCGCGCGTGAGGCAGCTCAGGAAGTTGTTGCGCGGGTTGACCATCACGGTCAGGGCATCGATGGCGACCTGCAGCTCGACGATGTCGGTGATGCCGGCGCTTGCGCACGCAGCCTTCTCGCGGTCGTTGATCCGCCTCGAGGCGTCACTGAACTCGATCTCGCCTCGACAGAACTTCTCGAAGCCGCCCCCGGTCCCGGAGAACGCGACGTTGACCCGCGTCTTCGCGCCCGCGCGGCCGAACTCCTCGGCGACCGCCTCCGAGATCGGGAAGACGGTGGACGACCCGTCGATGCGGATCTCACCCGCGAGGCCGGACAGGCCCGCCTTCGGCGTGGTGCCGGTTCCGTTCTCGGGGGTACCGCTCTGCCCGGGCCCGCACGCCGCCCCGAGGAACAGCACCGTCGCCAGGGCCGCGCCCTGCAGTGCGACGCGAGAAGGACGTCGGAGCCGTGGTGGGCGCAGCTGCATACGTGCTGTCTCCTTGCTGGTTTCGGGCCGCGGGCCCGCTTCGCTTGCACTTGCGCCGCTGATTGCGACGCCCCCACTCGTCTTTGACAACGACCGTACGCGGAGCCGAGGCCAGCGGCCAGCGGCTAAGCGGCACGCGACTCGACCGAGTGCCGTCGAGATCAGCCCGGTGCACGCCCACGTCAGCGCGAGGGACCGGCCGTGTCAACACCAGGTCAACTCTGCCCCGCGCCGCCTCAGCACGACCACTCGAGGCTGGACAAGGGGGCCTTGCAGATAGGACGCTCGCCAGGACCGGAGGCTTCATGGCAGATCCTCGCGCTGTGCCGATCATCGTGTTCCTCTGCGTGCAGAACGCCGGCCGTTCGCAGATGGCCGCTGCGCTCTGCGCGCACCATGCCGGTGACCGCGCCGTCGTCTACTCGGGCGGCTCGGACCCGGCCTCCGAAGTTCACTCGCTCGCCATCGAGGCGATGCGCGAGCTCGGCATCGACATCTCGTCGGCCCGTCCGGCGCGCTGGACGGACGACCTCGTGCGCAGCGCCGACGTCGTGATCACGATGGGTTGCGGCGACTCGTGCCCGTTCTTTCCCGGCGTCCGCTACGAGGACTGGGCGGTCGCCGATCCGGCCGGCCAACCACTGGAGGCCGTGCGCGCAATCCGCGACGACATCGACGCGCGCGTCCGGGCGCTGCTCGCCGACCTCGGCGTGGCGGCCTCGTGACGTCGCTGCCACGCGCCTGCCTCGGTGAGGCCGTGGGCACGTTCCTGCTGGTGCTCTTCGGCACCGGCGTGGTGGCGGCGGCGGTCTTCACGAGCGCGCAAGTGGGACTCTGGCAGGTCGCGGTCGTCTGGGGCGTCGGGGTCGCGATCGCCGTGTACGTGAGCGCCGACCTGAGCGGGGCGCACCTCAACCCGGCCGTGTCGCTTGCGTTCGCCATCGCACGACCGGCGGCGTTCCCGGTTCGACGACTCCTCCCCTACTGGGGGGCCCAGCTGGGGGGCGCGGTGCTCGCGGGCGCGCTCGTGTATGCCGCGTTCGCGCCGTTCATCGCGCGATTCGAAGCGGCCGAGGGCGTAGTCCGAGGCGCGCCCGGCAGCGAGAAGTCGGCGATGGCCTTCGGGGAGTACTTCCCCAATCCGGCGCTCTTCGGGACTGGCCAGGAGGCGCACGCGCTCGTGAGTCCGCTGCGGGCGCTGGCTGTGGAAGCGCTGGGGACGGCGGTGCTGGTCTTCGTCATCTTCGCGCTGGTGCACCCGCGAAGTCGCGCGGTCCCGGCAGGGTTCGCGCCGGTGCTCATCGGCCTCACGGTCGCCCTGCTGATCAGCGTGTTCGCACCGATCACCCAGGCGGGCTGGAACCCGGCCCGCGACCTCGGGCCGCGTCTCGTCGCCTTCGCGATGGGCTGGGGCGATATCGCGATCCCCGGGCCGCGCGGCGGATTCTGGGTGTACATCGTGGGGCCGCTCCTCGGGGGTCCCCTCGGGGCGATGCTGCACGACCGGTTGCTCGGACGCGGCGACTAGGCCCCCCGCTCCGCCGTCGAGCGCTGCGCCCTCCGGAGGCGATCGGCCGTGCCCCCGCGCCCCTGCGTTACCATGCCGCGCACCGGCACATGCCGTGCACCCGATCGCGAGAGACTCCCGGGAGGCCCGCCAATGTCGACGTTCTTGAGCCCCGAACAGGAAGCCCTGGCGACCGAGATCGCCGAGCGCGCTGCGGCTCGCGGCGAATCCGTCGCCGTCGCGGAGGCGACCACCGGAGGCCTGGTCTCATCGGCGTTGCTCTGGGTGGCGGGCGCCTCGAGGTTCTACGCGGGCGGCGGCGTGGTCTACACGCGCAACTCCCGGATCCAGCTGGCGGGGGTGCCCGCCGCCGAGTACGAGAACTACCAGGGAACTACCGAGTCCCTGATCGCCTCGCTCGCCGAGGCGATGCGTACCCGGCTCGGCGCCACGTGGTGCATCGCAGAGTCCGGCCTTGCGGGGCCGACCGGGGGGCGCTCGGGCGCCCCGATCGGCCGCACGACCATCGGCGTCGCGGGACCAGTGGCGCGCACGCAGGTGGTCGAGACCGGTGTCACTGACCGCGGCGAGAACATGTCGCTCTTCACGACGCTCGCGCTTCGCTACCTGCGCGACGCGATCGCAGAGGCCGGTCAGTAGCCGGGCTCAGCTCCAGCCCGAGGCGTGGCGGGGGGCGTCCACGCGCCCCCGTCACACCTCGATCCGGCTACCCCACGAGCTTGCGGTAGATCTCGCCGCGCTTCTTCGGGTCGCGCTCGCTGATCGCGACGCTCGACTGGCTGTAGCCAGCCTCCCGCTGGGCCTCCACCCACTCGATGGCGCCTTCGACGGGCCCGGCGTAGGCGCGGGCGTGCACCACGTCGTCGGTCACGGCGGCGTAGGCCGCCTTCGAGCCCTCCTCGCGCCAGACGCGCCGCACCTCGTCGGCGACTTCGCCCAGCCCGATGCGGTGGAAGTTCTGGTAGTGCAGCTCGCCCATCTTGGCCATGTAGAAAGCGGTCTGCTCTCGGACGGCCTGGTATGCCTTGTCGGGATCCTCGGTGACGTGGGCGCCACCGGCGGTGATCGTCACGCTGTCGGGGTCCCTGCCGTACGAGGCCACCTGTGCGCGGAAGTCGGTTACCTGGCGTTGCCACCCGTCCCGCCCCGCGGCAGGCGCGAGCCAGCCATCGGCGAGCTCGGCGGCGAGGGCGACGGACACCGGGCCCTGCGACCCAAGGAAGATCGGGATGTGCCGCCTCGGAAGGTCACCGAGATGACGCAGCGAGAACCCCCGGTCGAGGTTGAAGACCTTGCCGTGGTAGTGCAGCGGCTCGCCCGCCACGAGCATGTTGATGATCTCCACGTACTCCCGCAGCCGCGTGATCGGCTTGTCGAACGGGATCCCGTGGAAGTGCTCGATCACCAGCGGCCCGGAGGTCCCGAGGCCGATCATCATCCGTCCGTTGGACACCTGGTCGAGCGTGGTGAAGTGCTGCGCGATCGCGGCCGGGGTCCGCGAGAACGAGTTGATGATCGACGTGCCGAGCTGCACCTGCTTCGTCTCGTAGGCGAGCAGCGCGAGCAGCGTGATCGCGTCCCGGCCCCACGCCTCCGCGACCGTAATCATGTGCACGCCGGCCTCGTCCGCGACCTTCGCGTCGGCGATCAGTCCGTCGCGATCGAGCGGCCCCTGCCAGTTCACGCCAATCGAGATCTTGCGCATCGGTTCTCCGCTCTCTCGCTACTCGTGACCATCTGCGAATCGAGGCGACCGCCCAATCCGGCGCCGCCCCCGCGCCCCGTCAGGCGGAGATCAGTTCGTTCTTCGCCAGGAAGTCGATCAACAGGCCGCGGAACTCGTCCCGCGCCTGGCGATACACGCCGTGCCCCGCCTCCTGCACGATCTCGAGGCGGGCGTTGTCGCCCATCGCCCGCGCGATGACGACACTGCCGGCTGCCCCGGCGACCGCATCTTTGCCACCGCCCACGACCAGCGCAGGGCACTCGATGCGATGGAGGTACGGGGTCATCGGGTGCTCGCGCAGGCCTGCGGTCGCGCGCGCCTCGGCGACGTACGACTCGATGTGCTCGGGCGCCACCGTGCGCTCGACGTTCCCCTGGTCCGACATCGTGACGTGGCCCTCGAACGCCGGCGCGAGCTCCCGCCCGGCGAGCGCGGCCTCGGAGCCCAGGCGCGCCACCTCACCACGCATGTACCAGTTCTCGGCAGAGCGTGGGTTCACTTCACTCGAGGTCGAATCGAGGACGATCGCCGCGCATCGCTCCGGGTAGTCGAGCGCGAAGCGCTGCACCACGACGCCACCCCATGAGACGCCGAGCAACACGGCCCGCTCGATCCCGAGGTACCCCAGCAACCCATCGAGGTCCGCGGCGTACTTCGGCAGGGAGTACTTGGCCGCCTGCCCCGACCGCCCGAGTCCGCGGTTGTCCCACGAGATCGTGCGGAACCGCTCGGCGTACCACGCCATGTCCTCTTGCTCGAAGCCCTCGCCGCTGCCGCCCAGCCCGTGGCAGAACACGAAGGGGAGGGGTCCCGCACCGGCCTCCTCGTAGTGGATGCTGACCTCGCCGAGCTCCGCCTTGGGCACAGGGGCCTCCAGTTCACACCTGACCGGTGATTTCCGACGCGCGGTGGTGTGCTGCGTTGTACACCCCGGACCGTGGCGCCTCAAGTGGCGGCGGCACGCCACGAGGCCCCCGGCTCCCGCGCGACGTCGGTTCGGTGCGCGCGCCCTCCTCGGCATGCACGTACGACATGCCGCCGCACGAAGCGATCGCGGCGTCGTGCCGAGCGCCCGGCGCTCCCGTATCCTCGATGGGTGCTCGATCCCGCGCGCCCCTCGGGCGGCGCCATGCAAGGAGCGCAGGCAGCACCACTCGTCCGCATCAGGCGGGCAGAGTCGGGGGGACACGTGCAGGTACTCCAGCGCGCGGCGGCCCTCGGCGCGGTCGTCACGATCGTGCTGATCCTGGCCACGACGCTTACGCCCCTGGTCGCCAGCGACGACGGGTGCGCCTTCGGCGTCCCGTGCACCGTGGGACACGCGATCGCCTTCGGCACGCTGGGGCTGACCTTGTCCGGGCTCTACGTGACCAGCTCATTCGCGCGGCGGAACCCCCGACGCGCCCTCGCGATGCTGCTGCTCGCGATCTGGATCTTCGCGGCCGCCACCGAGATCGCGCAGGGCGAGGTGGGCCGCGACCCCTCGCTGGAGGACTGGGCGGCGGACATGGTCGGCGCGGTCGCGGGTCTCCTCATGGGGAGCTTCCTGATCCGCCTCGTATTCGGCTCGCGCCTCCCGACTGCGGTTCCGGCGCCCGTGACGCCGGGTCGTCCGACGGGGCGCGCGGCGCGACGTCCTCGCTGACGCGGGGTCAGACGTCGGCGTAGACGCGGAAGCCGTAGTCGTTATAGCGAAGCCCGGGATCGAGCGACGACCGTGCCTGGATGCGATTCACCTTGATCGAGTGCCGCCACGAGCCGCCTCGGGAGGCGCGCCGCGTCCCCTCCTCGGGCCCGGTCGGGTGCATCTGCGCGCCCGGCTCGTACGGCGCGTACCAGTCGCTGCACCACTCGTGGACGTTCTCGCACATGTGGTACAGCCCGTAGCCGTTGGGTTCCGTCGACCCGATGGGGATCGGACGATCCATCCCGCCGCTCCGAGCGAATCGCCCCTCGGTCCAGGGTTCGGGCCCCCATGGATACGGTCGACCGTCTTCAGCGCCGCCCAGGGCTGCCCACTCGCGCTCGGCCTCGGTCGGCAGCCGGCACGCCCGCCCGAGGAGTTCCGACAACCAGGCGCAGTAGTCGACGGCGTCGTACCAGCTGACACCGCACACGGGCTGCTCGGGCGCGTTGAATCGGTCCTCGGTCCAGAATCGAGGCGGCTCGTGGCTCGTCGCACGGAGGAACTCGGCGTACTCAACGTTCGAGACGGGGGTGAGCGCGGCGCAGAACGATCCCACGGTCACCTCGTGCACCGGACTCTCGTCCGCCCGCACGTCCGATCCCATCAGGAACGTGCCGCCGGGCAGCGTCACGAAGTGGGTCGCGCCCGCACCCTCGCGCAGCACCCGGGCCACTCGTTCGTCACCCCCGACGATTATCTCGGCCATCTCGCGCGCCACTCACTCCGCTTGGAATCACCGCTTTGTGCGTCGGACCACAAACTATTGCGCCGCCATGACAACTGCGCGATTATCGCCGCAACCTCCCCGATGCGCAGCCAAGCCGACGCGGCGCAGCCGTCCCTCGGGCCGCCGTCGCAAGAAAGTCCCGTGCCGCCCCTCGACATTCCCGAGGTCGTGATCGACCGGCTCCCTGTGTACTACAGGCTGCTCTCGCGGATCCGCGCCGAGGGCGAGGCGGTGGTCTCATCGCACGAGCTCGGCGAGGCGCTCGGAGTGACGCCTGCGCAGATCCGCAAGGACCTCTCCTACTTCGGCCGCTTCGGGAAGCAGGGGCGCGGGTACTCGGTCGACCGTCTCCACGATGAGCTGCGCCTGATCCTCGGCCTTCACCGCTCCTGGAACCTGGTCCTCGTCGGCATGGGCCGCCTCGGCCAGGCGATCGCCTCCTATCGAGGCTTCGACGCGCAGGGGATGCAGATCGTGGCGGCGTTCGACGCCGACGCAGGGGTGGTGGGCACGGACGTCGGCGGCGTGGTCGTTCGCGACTCGGCGCACCTGGAGCGCGACCTCAAGGAGCTCACGGTCGACATCGGGGTGGTCGCGGTCCCAGCTGCTCACGCCCAGGAGGTCATCGACCGCCTGGTGAAGGCCGGAATCAAGGCGATCCTGAACTACGCGCCGGTCGCGGTGCAGGCCCCGCCCGGCGTCGAGATCCGCCAGGTCGACCCCGTGCTCCAGCTCCAGAGCATGACCTACCACCTCACGAGGACGGCGAAGGCCCGGGAGTAGCCGCGCTCCGAGCGCTCACGGTCCGCGCAGCGACGCCCGCCCCTCGGCCACCAGCGCCTCCTCTTCGGTCGGGATCGCGCGGGCGATCACCTCGAGGTAGTCGAGCGCGGCTCCCGCCCCCAGCGCGACGCAGAGGCGCGGGTTGTCCGCGATGTGCACCGGGACGTTCGCCTCGTGCATCAGCACCGTATCGAGTCCGCGCAGCAGCGCCCCGCCCCCCGTGACGACGATGCCGCGGTCGATGACGTCCGACGCCAGCTCGGGCGGGGTCCGCTCGAGCACGGCTCGCGCCGCCGACACAATTGCCGCCACCTGCTCCTGGATCGCACCGGTAATCTCCGATGACCGCACGGTGATGGTCCGCGGCAGGCCGGTGATCTGGTCGCGCCCGCGCACGGCCGCGGAGGTGTCCTCCTCCTGCGGCAGCGCGGAGCCGATGGCGATCTTCAGCTCCTCGGCGGTGCGCTCCCCGATGATGAGGTTGTGGCGGCGACGGATGTAGTGCGCGATGGCGTCGTCGAGGTCGTCACCGCCCACGCGCGCAGACTCCGCCGCCACGATGCCGAACATCGAGATCACGGCGGCCTCGGTGCGTCCGCCTCCGATGTCAATCACCATGTGGCCCCGCGGCGACCCGACCGGGATCTCCGCCCCGATCGCCGCGGCCAGCGGCTCGGGGATGAGGTGCGCAGGCCGTCTCGCGCCGGCGGCCTCGGCAGCATCGCGCACGGCGCGCTGCTCGACGCCCGTCACCCCCACGGGTACCGAGATGGCGACCTCGGGGCGGATGAAGCGCGTTCGACCGGCCACCCGGCTGATGAAGTAGTGGAGCATCGCCTCAGTGATGAGGTAGTCGGCGATCACGCCGTCGCGCATCGGGCGCACGACCGAAATCGAGCCGGGGTGCCGCCCGATCATCGCCCGGGCCTCGTCGCCCACGGCCACGACGGTGCTGTCGCGCTCCGCGATGGCAACCACCGCCGGCTCGTCGACGACGATGCCGCGACCGTACTCGCAGACGAGAATGCTCGCCGTCCCGAGGTCGATGCCGATCCGCTTACCGAACAGGGCCAAGCGCCACCACTGTCGTCCATCGTGCGGCGCACAATGCGCGGCCTCTGGCAGGTTAGCGCCCGGCACGCACGATGGGGAACGGAGGCACAACGCGCCGCTCGAGGTCGGTGCCCGCCGTCCTCCCCGTGCTACCTCCGGTCGATGTCGGCACCAAGGGCGCGCAAGCGCTCGACCAACTGCGAGTAGCCGCGATCGATGTGCCCGACATCGCGAATCGTGGTGACGCCCTCGGCGCACAGCCCACCGATCACGACCGCGGCCCCGGCGCGGATGTCGAGGGCGCGCACGGGCGTCCCGTTGAGGCGCGCGGGCCCCTCGATGATCACGGACTGCCCGCCCGTGGTCAGCCGCGCGCCCATCGCGCGCAGCTCGCCGACGTAGAGGAGGCGGTTGTCGTACACGCGCTCGTGGATGATGGAGACGCCGGTCGCCTGCGTCAGCGCCGCCGCCATCGGCGCGTGGAGGTCCGTCGCGAACCCGGGATAGGGCACCGCCTGGACCTGGATCGGTGCCAACGGCTCGATCGCGGCGACCCGCACGCCACTCTCGGACACCTCGACGCGCGCCCCGGCCTCGGTGAGCTTCGCGAGCAGCCCATCGAGGTGATCGGCCCGCGCCCCCGTCACTTCCACCGACCCGCGCGTCGCCGCCCCGGCCAGGAGGTAGGTGCCGGCCTCGATGCGGTCCGGGATGACCTCGAACTCACACCCGTGCAACGCAGCAACGCCCTCGACCGTGACGATGCCAGTCCCGTGCCCGCTAATCCGGGCTCCCATCGCGTTGAGCATGTCGGCCGCCATCGCGACCTCGGGCTCCGCCGCGGCATTCACGATGGTGGTCACGCCCTCGGCCAGCGTCGCCGCGAAGATCACGTTCACGGTCCCGAGCACCGACGGGTAGTCGAGGAAGAGCCGCGCGCCCTTGAGCCGCGGCGCGCGCGCCACCCAGTTCGCGCCCTCGCGCGCCACGGCGGCGCCGAGGGCCTTGAACCCCGCGAGGTGGACGTCGAGCGGGCGCACGCCGATGGCGTCGCCGCCGGGCGGCGCGCACCCTGCCTCGCCCACGCGGGCGAGCAGCGGTCCCATTACCAGGAACGAGGCGCGCGTCGACGCAACGAGGTCGGCCGGCGCGAACGTCTCGGTGAGCTGCGCAGCCTCGATGGTGACCGTGGCCCCCTCGATGGCAACGGTCGCACCCAGCGCCTCGAGCAGTCGGCCCATCTCGCGGATGTCTGCGACCTGCGGCACGTTCCGCAGCACGACCGGATCCGCGGTGAGCAGCGCCGCCGCCACGAGGTACAGCGCCCCGTTCTTCGACCCCGCAGCCGCGATGCTCCCGCGCAGCGGGGTGCCCCCGCGGATGATGATCTGCGCGTCACGGTCGGTTGCGGTCACTCGGCCTCCCGCTCGCGAGGATAGTCGGCCTCACCCGGGGAGGCGAGCACTCAGCCGCCCTCGGTCAGGTCTCCGGGTTCACCCTCGGCAGGCCCCTCGCTCGCGAGGGCAGGGCGCGCTGCCTCGGCGGGACGAGCGCGCCGCGCGGGAGGCCGACCGGCCCGCCTGAGGGCGTCCCCCAGGAGGAACTCGATCTGCGAGTTCACGCTTCGCAGCTCGTCGCCCGCCCACCGCTCGAGGGCATCGTACGTCGCGGGGTCGAGCCGCAACAGGAATCGCTTGCGCTCCGGCATGGTGGGTTCGCTCCAGCGCGCTATCGGCTGAGTGTCCCCACGTTCACGACCGGGGCGGTCGCGTGCTCGCTGGTCAGCACCGTCAGCAGGTTCGACACCATCGTGGCCTTCCGCTCATCGTCCAGCTCGACGATCCCGCCGTCCTCGATTTCCTGGAGCGCGAGCTTCACCATCCCGACGGCGCCCTCGACGATACGCGTCCGTGCCGCGACGACCGCCGTGGCCTGCTGCCGGCGCAGCATGACCTCGGCGATCTCGGGCGCGTAGGACAGGTCGGTCAGCCGCGTTTCGATGACGCGCACGCCCGCCGCCGCGAGCCGCACGTGCAGCTCCTCGGAGAGCGTCTGCGCCACCGCGTCAGCGTCCCCGGTCAGCGTCACGGTCGACGTGTTCTCCCCGTACGAGTCGTACGGGTACGACCGCGCAAGGTGGCGCACCGCGGTCTCACTCTGCAACGTGACAAAGTTCTCGTAGTCCTGCACCTCGAACACGGCGCGCGCGGGGCTCTGGACCTGCCACACCACCACGGCCGCGATGTTGATCGGGTTCCCGTTGGCGTCGTTCACCTTCGACGACTGCGTGATGAAGTTCCGCGCCCGCAGCGAGACGTTGCGGCGCTCCGCAACCGCGAGCGGATTCACCCACCAGAACCCGGCGTCGGAGATGGTCCCCCGGTAGCTTCCGAGGACGATGATCACGCTCGCCTGGTTTGGCTGCAGCACCAGCAGCCCCAGCGCGGCGACGGTTGCGCCGGTCTCGGCGAGCGCCGCGAGGATGAACAGCGCAGGCGCCGACCCCCGCCCGGCCTCGACGGCAGCTATCCCCCGGATGAAGAGCAGCACGCCGGCCCCCGCCAGCGCCAGGACGGCGGCAACGCCGAGCCAGCCCGGAAGGCGACCGCCCGGGTGCTCGGTGTACGTGGACGCCACGGGGTAGGTCGGGGGTGCTGCAGACATGAGGAACTCCAATCGCGAGTGCATGACATCGTCATGATATCACTTCGATGTCATATCGTGGCGCCCGAGCGGCAGGGTGCCCCAGCGCCGAGCCGCGCGCCGTCAGACGCTTGCCCGGAACGCCCCGCCGAGCGCCAGTCGTCAGGGCGCTATCGTGCTACAGGGCAAGCTCCGATGGAGGTGGGTGATGCGGTCTTCGAGGTTCTGGCTGGCGGTGCCGCAGGCGCTCTCCGGTGTGGCACTCGCGGTGCTGATGCTGGGGCTCTTTGTCGCGGCGGTTGGGCACACGGACGGCACGGCGCTGGAGAACATCCAGACGAGGGCGTTCGGGGCGTACCTCGGGTGGTTCGCCCTCGCGGCGCTGGCCCTGAGTCAGCTCTGGATTCACCTCGAGGAGCGCGCGGCGAGGGTCGCGTGCACATCGTGCGCACACACGAACGGTGCCGATGCTCGCTACTGCTCGTCCTGCGGGGCGTCGCTCACGGGATGAAGCCTAGCAGGCTCCGAGCCGGATACGCGGGGGCTCCGAGCTCAGGCCCGATCGGACATCGCGGGCGCGCCGGTGCCACGACGGCGGCGCCGGACCTTCACACGCACGAGCGCGCGCTCCATCGAGAGCCGCGCCCGGACCAGGTTCACCTGGCCCTCCTCAGAGGTGATCCGCTCGCCAGCCAGGCGGCGCTGCGCTCGCTCACGGGCGGCCTCGGCCCGTGCTTCATCGATGTCGTCGGCGTGCTCCGCGGCGTCCGCGAGGATCGTCACGGTGTCGTTGACGATCTGCACGAATCCGCCGTGGACCGCCATGGCCTCCTGGCCCGCCGCGGTCACAGCCACGAGCTCGCCAATCGCGACGCTCGCCATGAGCGGCGCGTGACTCGGCAACAGCGTGATCTGCCCCTCGGTAGTCGCCACGATCACGCGCGCGACGTCGGCCCCG
>CADEHD010000040.1:0-2821 GCA_902827055.1 uncultured Chloroflexota bacterium
GAGGGTAGGCGGTTGATGGAGCCCAGGCGACGGGCGAACCTTGACGGATGTCGGGACCTTCGGCCAAGATGGCGGCGTTCGCGGGCCTTCTTCGAGGCCTGCTGTGCGTGCTGCCCGCAGAGAGACGACGCGGGAGCCGAGGAAGAAGGCTGATCGATGGACTGGAACGACACTCCCGAACAGGCCGCGTTCCGACTGGAAGTGCGGTCGCTGATCCAGGATCGACTCCCCGAGCGCTACCGGAAGGCCGGCGAGCAGGGCGAGCGCGGCGGATGGCAGGTCGACCGCAAGTCTGACGACGCCACGGCGCGCCAGGCGGCGATCGACTGGGCGAACGCCCTCGCCTCGAAGGGCTGGGTGGCTCCCCACTGGCCCAAGGAGTACGGCGGGGCGGGCATGAGCCCGATGGAGCAGTTCATCTTCAACCAGGAGATGGCGACCGCCGGCGCCCCCGGCGTCGGTGGCATGGGCGTCCAGATGTTCGGGCCGACACTCATCGTGCACGGCACGGAGGAGCAGAAGGCGGAGCACCTGCCGAAGATCCTCTCCGGCGAGGTGGCCTGGTGCCAGGGATACTCGGAGCCCGGCTCCGGCTCGGATCTCGCGTCGCTCCAGACGCGCGCCGTCAAGGATGGTGACGAGTACATCATCAACGGCCAGAAGATCTGGACCTCGGGCGCCCACACCGCCGACTGGCTGTTCGGCATGATGCGCACCGACCCGGAGGCGCCGAAGCACCGCGGCATCTCGTTCCTCATGATGGACCGCAACACGCCCGGTATCACCGTTCGCCCGCTCATCAACATGGGCTGGGAACACGGGTTCAACGAGACGTTCTTCGAGGACGTTCACGTCCCGGCGAAGAACCTGGTGGGTGAGGAGAACCGCGGCTGGTACGTCGGTGCCTCGCTGCTGGACTTCGAGCGCTCCAACATCTCCGGCGCCATCGCATCGCGCCGCCAGATCAACAAGCTGATCGAGTTCGCCAAGACCGACGCCGGCAAGGCGAAGTCGCGCCTCGGCGACTCGGACTCCCTCCGCCACGAGGTGGCTGAGGACTTCATCGAGACCGAAGTCGGGTTCCAGTACTCGTTCCGCATCATCTCGATGCAGAACCGGGGCATCATCCCGAACTACGAGGCCTCGACCGCGAAGATGTTCATGTCGGAGCTGGGCCAGCGCCTGGCGCGGACCGGCACGAAGGTCTTCGGGCTGCACGCGAACATCTGGAACGAGAACGACGAGCGCGCCCCGATGAACGCCCAGTTCACCCGGGCCTACGTCCTCTCGGTTCCGTCGACGATCGCCGGCGGTACCTCGGAGATCCAGCGGAACATCATCGCGACGCGTGGCCTGGGCCTGCCCCGCGGCTAGTCGCCCCTCCCGATGAATGATCGAAGGCCCGGGCAACGCCCGGGCCTTCTTCGTGTGCGCGTGTGGCGAGTGCCCTCGGGCGGGCGCTAATTGCAGCCGACGTACACGGGCGTCGACGGGGCCAGGCTCGCCGGGAACGACGCGTTCACCACGGCCGGCGCCCCAGGGATGTAGATTCGCCACGCGCCGGCCTGGAGCACGGCGATCACTGCCGCCTGGCAACCGTCGGTGCCCAGCGCCAGCTGGAGCTGGGTCGCTGTAGCCGAGGATGCCGTAACCATGAGGCCCTTGCTGCCCGGGCGCGGTGCCTGGCCCGCATAGGGCTTTGGCGGCGTCGGGGGCGTGTACGTCTCGATGGACTCCGCGCTCTGCAGCGTCACGCCACCGCCGGCGATCACAATGCGGCCATCGGAGAGGCGGGTCGCCGTGTGGTAGTGGCGGGGGGCTGAGATCGTCGGTCCGGCCGAGAAGGTCCCCGCGGCGAGGTCCAGGATCTCCGTGGTGTTCGTCGGCGCGATGCTGCCCACGCCGTCCGCGGCTCCACCGACGATGAGGACCTTGCCTCCGGGGAGCGGTGTTGCCGTGTGCTCAGTGCGTCCCTGAACCATCGTGCCCGCGAGCAGGCTGAATCGGCCCGTGTTCGGGTCGAACCGCTGGGCGTCCTTGATCGAGACGTCCTCAAGGCCCGGTCCGACGCCACCGGTGATCAGGACCGAGCCGTCATCGAGGAGGGTTGCGGTTGGGCGGTAGGTCGGCCTTGGCATGGCCGGCAGGACGCGGATTCGATTCGCCGTGGGGTCGTAGAGGTATCCGCTCAGGACGCTGAGCAGGAGCACGTTCCCGCTACCAAGCGTGATGGCGCTGTGCGCGAACAGTGGCGGCACAGCCGGTCCGTCACTGAATCGCCCAGCCGCGGGGTCGTAGATCTCGGAGGACGTGACGCTCCGGTCGGTGGCCAGCTCGCGGGGGTCCTTCGCGCCGCCGGTGATCAAGACGCGGCCGTCGGGGAGGAGCGCCGCAGCATGGAGGCCGCGCGGCTCCTTCATCGAGCCGGTGGCCGTCCAGCGGCGAGTGCTGGGATCGAACACCATGGCCGTCGACGTCGCGATGTTGTTGGCGTTGAGGCCGCCAGCCACGAGCACCCGACCGTCGCGCAGCACGGTGGTGGTGTGACCGCCCACCAGGTCGAACGGGGTCTCGACGAACACAGAGCTTCCCGTGTCGGGGTCGAAGACCTCCGAGCCGTCGCCGCCAGCCACAAAGAGGATCTTCCCGTCCGGAAGGAGCGCGGCCCCGTGGAGCGCTCGCGGTTCCTGGAGCACGTCCAGCGTGAACGTCCCCAGTGGCGCCTGTTGTGCCTGCGCCGGGCGGGGCTCGCTGGCCACGAGGGTGAGCATGAGTGCGGTGACCATCACTGCCGCCGCAGGGACGGGCGCGGTGACTCGGC
>CADEHD010000040.1:2831-11609 GCA_902827055.1 uncultured Chloroflexota bacterium
TCAGGCTGAGCTGTTGCCGACGCCACGCATCCCAACCAACCGAGGGTTTGCCCGAGGGCCAGCTTCGTTCGTACACTGTCGCCTGCGCCTTCCTCGTGGAAGGCCGCGACCCCAGCCCGGCCACATCGTTGCGGCGCAACTCGCAGTGGTCATACCCAGGGGATGGACATGAACGAATACGAACTGATCTACATCATCACGCCCCGCCGCGGCCCAGCCGAGGTGGAGCAGCTCGGTACGTGGCTTGACGGCCAGGTGACCGGCGGGGGTGGCGAGGTCCTGAGCACTCGCACGTGGGGGCGCCGTCGGATGGCGTACCCCATCGCCCACAACCTCGATGGCACGTACGTGATCGCCAGGCTCCGAATGGCCCCTGCCGCCGCGGTCGTACTCGATCGCGCGCTCCACATCCAGGAAGACGTGCTCCGGCACATGCTCATTCGTGGCATCATGGGCAGCGATGAGGCTCCGCCCGAGTTCACGAGCGAGCGTCCTCGTTTCGCGCCGCGCCCGATGCCGATGGATCGCGCCGAGATGAGGGCCCCGGTAGCACCGATGGAGGCTCCCGCTGCAGAAGCCGCTCCGGAGCCGGCCGCTCCGACCGCGGTCGAGCCGGTGGCTGAGCCTGCGGCGGCTGAGGCTCCGGAGCCAGCTCCAGCGGACGAGGCGCCAGCGCCTCCCGCTGCGGACGCGGACTAACCTCGCACTCTCCCCATTGCGCCTCGCGTGGGCGCAGGAGTGGCACGGCGATGCTCAACAAGGCGATGGTCATCGGTCATCTCGGGGCAGACCCGGAGATGCGGTACACGGCGAATGGCAACGCCGTGACCACGTTCAACGTCGCCACGTCCCGGCAATTCCAGGGACCCGATGGCGAACGCCGCGAGGAGACAGAGTGGTTTCGCGTGGTCACGTGGAACCGCCTCGCGGAGACGTGCAGCCAGTACCTCACCAAGGGGCGACTGGTGTACGTAGAGGGGCGCATGCAGACGCGCTCATGGGAAGGCCAGGACGGCCAGAAGCGATACACGACTGAGCTCATCGCGCAGGAAGTGAAGTTCCTCGGCGGGCGCGAGGGCGGCGGTGGTGGTGGCGGGGGCGGTCGGTACTCGGCGGGGCTCCCCGTTGGTGCCGATGGCGAAGGCGATATCGAACCAGACGACCTGCCCTTCTAGAGGGCGCGAGAGACAGCGGGGCCTGGCGCGAGCGCACGGGCTACCCCAGGGAACGAGAGCGACCAATGATGCAGGACCCTCAGGACATGCGCGACTCGGCGCCCGGTGGCGATGAGTCCGACGGCGGGCGCGATCGTGGCGACCGCGGGGACCGCCCGCGTCGGGGCGGCATGCGACGTCGCGGTTGCGAGTTCTGCATCGACAAGGTGAACGAGGTCGACTACAAGGACCTCGATCTGCTGAGGCGCTACGTCGGCGACCGCGGCAAGATCGAGGCGCGCCGCAAGGCCGGTGTCTGTGCTCGTCACCAGCGAGTGGTGGCGCAGGCGATCAAGCGCGCGCGCCACGTCGCGCTGCTCCCGTTCACGGCGGAGCACATCCGCGTGAGCGGCGTGCTCTCGGGTCGCCGCTAGGCGCGACCGCTCCCCGGCACCTCGCGCCAGGGACGGGCGGCGCATCGAGTCACTCGCGCGCCTGAGGATGAAGGGATCGAGGTCCTCGTGGCCGGGATAAGCCGAACAGCGCTGCGGCGGCGGCAGGAAGAGGCCCAGGCCCGCCGCGATCGCACGATTCTCCTCGGCACGATCGGTGTGCTCGCGGCGGCCGCCGTCATCGTGCTCGTGGGCCTGTACTTCACCGTGTACCTGCCGCCTCGCGCCAGCGTCGCCAGCATCGATGGACAAGCGGTGACCGCCGGCGATGCCGTGGACCGCGCCTCGTTCTTCATGGTCTCTGAGGGTGGTGCGTTTAGCCGGGAGATCGACGACCTCGCGGAGCTGGGGGTCGATCGACTCGTCCGCGACGCGGTCCTCTTCAAGGAAGCGCCGGCGCTCGTCGGGGAGGTGTCGGACAGCGACGCCGATGCGAAGGCGCGCGAGGTGCTCGGAAACCTCGAGGGCGAGGCGTACGCCGATGCACTCCAGGCTGTGCTGCAGCGTGCCGGGATCGAACGGCAGCAGTACCGCGAGATCCTGAAGTCCCGACTGCTGGCGGAGCGTCTCACTGAGCGATTCCGCGGCGAGTTGCCCGAGGCGATGGACCAGCGCCACGTGTTGCGGGGGGGAACGCCACGCCTCGTGAAGGCGCAGCGCGGGATCGAGCGGGCCCGGGGGGGTGAGGACTTCACGGGGCTGGGCGACCAGTACGGTGCGGACCGCCAGTTGCAGGTAGACCTGGGATGGACGCCGGACGACTTGCTGCTGCCGGACGCCGAGCGGGCGCTGAGCGGCCTGGGGGCCGGTGACGTCTCGGCCCCCGCAATGAGCGGGCTGTTCTTCGACGTGTACAAGGTGGTGGAACTGCAGGCGGCCCGGCCACTTTCGGACGAGCAACGGGATGCCCTCGCCGACCGCCGGGTCGACGACTGGGTCACGGAGCGCGAATCGCAGCTCAGCGTGACCCGCGACCTGTCGAAGGACGAGTCGGCCTGGATCACGGCGCAGGTCAGCGACCGCGTTCAGAAGGCGTTCGAGACGCAGTCGAAGGCGGCGCGGTAGTGGGCGAGCCCGTCGGGATCGCACTGCTGGGCGCTGGGAACGTCGGGGCCGGTGTGCTACGCGCCCTCGAGCTGGGCGCCGACCGTTACGCGGCTCGCGTCGGGCGGCCACTCGCCGTGCGCCACGTGCTGGTGCGCGATGTCGCACGGCGGCGCGCGGGCGTCCCGCGTCGCGCGCTGACCGCGTCCCTCGATATGGTGCTCGCCGACCCAGCCGTGCAGATCGTGGTGGAGGTCATGGGGGGTGAGCAGCCCGCCTTCGACTACATCCGCCGCTGTCTCGAGTCGGGGCGCCACGTGGTGACGGCGAACAAAGAGGTGATGGCGAAGCACGGCGGAGAGCTGCTGGGCTGCGCCAGCGCTCACTCCGTGCGCCTGCTCTACGAGGCGTCGGTCGGTGGCGGCATCCCCATCATCAGCCCGCTCTCGCGCGACCTCCTGGCCAACGAGGTGACGGGCGTCACCGCGATCATCAACGGCACCACCAATTTCATGCTCACAGCCATGGCGCAGCGGGGCAGCGACTACGCGGATGTGCTCGCAGAGGCGCAGCGGCTGGGGTACGCCGAGCCAGATCCGACGGCCGACGTCGAGGGCATCGACGCGTCGTACAAGCTGGCGATCCTCTGCGGGCTGGCGTTCCACATCGATGTATCGCCTGGCGACGTCGCCCGCACGGGGATCACCCGGCTGACCGCTCGCGACTTCCGCTACGCCCGCGAGCTGGGGTACGCGATCAAGCTGCTCGCCTCGGGGCGACTGGTCGAGGGTGAGCTGGTCGCGACGGTGCAACCGGTCTTCGTCGCGCAGGGCGAGCCCCTGGCGCACGTCGATGGCGTGCTGAACGCGGTGCAGGTCGAGGGTGACCTCGTGGGGCGCGTCCTCTTCGAGGGGCCCGGCGCCGGTCCGATGCCGACTGCGAGCGCGGTTCTCGCGGACGTGCTCGACGTCGCACGGGACCTGGTCGCGGGGCGTCCACCTGCCGAGTCGATCTCGTACCGACCGATCAAGGTGCGGCCTGCCGCGAAGGTGGTGTCGCGGTTCTACCTCCGTGTGACGGTGGCTGATCAGCCGGGGGTGCTCGCGCGCATCGCGACGATCCTCGGCAAGCAGGACATCTCCATCGCCTCCGTGATCCAGTTCGAGACGGACGCCGATGCTGGCACCGCCGAACTGGTAATCACCACCCACGCCACGCCCGGGGGGAAGCTCGCCTCCGCCGTCCGGCAGATCGAGGCCCTTCCGGTGGTGCACGAGGTGGGCAACGTGCTGCCGATGGTGGGCGGATAGCCGTGACGACGCGCGCGACGGTGGAGCTCGAAGAGCGCCTCGCGTTTGCGCTGCAGCGGATCGCTGACCTCGCCAGCCAGCTCGACCGAGCGCGCGAGGAGAACGCGAGCCGCGACGCGACGCTGCGCGCGCTGACCGATGCATGGCAGACCATCGATGGTCGCACGCAACGCCACGAGGCCAGCGTCGAGTCGGTGCGCGCGATCTCGGCATCGGTATCGGCGATCGAGGCGCGCCTCGAGCAGGAGACGCAGCTGCGTCGCGACGCGCTCGCGGCTCTTGGGCAGGGCGTTGCCCGCGATCGCGACGCGACGGAGATCGTCGTGGCGCAACTCGACGACCTCGAGTCGCGGCTCGACGACACGGCGCGGCTGACGGCCGGCGCGGGCGCGCAGCGGCTCACCCAGGCAGAGGTGCTGCGTGACCTCGATCATCGGCTGGATCGGCTGCACGACACGGTCGCCGGCCTCGACGCGCGTGTGGCGGCTGAACGCGAGGTCGCGCTTGCCGCGGCGAACGACCGTGCAGATCTCGAGGCGCGATTGCTGGCGCTCTCGAGCGCGCTCGCGGAGCAAGAGGTGCGGGTGCGCGAGTCGCAGCATGAGCGGCGTGCGCTTGGTGAGTCCGTCGCCGAGCTGCAGGCGATGGGGCATCCCGACGCCCAGCTGCGCGACCTGCTCGACCAGCAGCGCGTGACCCGTCAGCGTCTCGAGGAGCGGTTCCGTGAGCTGGAGTCGGGCGTCCGCGACCTCGGGCGTGCCGCCCTCGAGGCCGCGGAGCAGCGGGCCCAGATCCGGCTGCAGGTCGCACAGCTGGGGACGCGTGTCGATGACCTCGCGGCGCAGCAGGAGGCGACGCGACACCTCCTCGTCACCGGGCTGCGCGCGATGGCGGTCATCGAGGACCGCGCGAGCCAGCGCGATACCGCCGAGTCCGAGCGTCGCGTGCGCGAACGCCGTGAAGCTCTCAATCGCATCGAAGAGCAGGCCGACCAGGCCGCCCGAGGACTACCACTGTGATCCGCGCCGAAGGTCCCGCCAGCCAGTCGACTCGCTTCATTCTCGAGCGCTACGCCGAGCTGCTGCCGATCACCGAGGCAACGCCGCGCGTGACCCTCGGGGAGGGGGGCACGCCCCTTGTCCGCGCGCGTGCGTTCGAGGCGGAGCTTGGGCTGGACGCGCTGTACGTGAAGCTCGAGTCGGCAAACCCGACCGGGTCATTCAAGGACCGTGGGATGGTGCTGGCGATGGCGAAGGCCGTCGAGGCAGGCAGCACGGCGGTCCTGTGCGCATCGACGGGAAATACCTCGGCGTCGGCGGCGGCGTATGCGGCCGCGTACGGGCTGCGGGCGATTGTGCTGGTGCCCGGCGGCCGCGTCGCCCTCGGCAAGCTGGCGCAGGCTGTCGCGTACGGTGCCGAGATCGTGCAGGTCGATGGCTCCTTCGACGACTGTCTCCGCGTCGCGCGCGACCTCTCCGAGCGGCACCAGCTCGCCCTGGTGAACTCGGTGAATCCGTTCCGAATCGAAGGGCAGAAGACCGGTGCGTTCGAGATCGTGGACGACCTCGGCGATGCCCCGGACCTGCTCTGCATTCCCGTCGGCAATGCCGGGAACATCACCGCGTACTGGCGCGGCTTCACGGAGTACCACAGGCTCGAGCGCAGCTCGCGGCGTCCCGTCGTCTGGGGGTTCCAGGCGGCTGGCGCGGCGCCCCTCGTGCACGGGGCGCCGGTCGCCAACCCTGAGACGATCGCGACGGCGATTCGCATCGGAAACCCCGCGTCGTGGCAGACGGCGATCGAGGCTCGTGACGAGTCCGGCGGTGTCATCGAGGCGGTGACCGACGAGGAGATCCTCGACGCCTACCGACGGCTGGCCTCCGAGGCAGGCGTGTTCTGCGAGCCCGCGTCGGCGGCCTCGGTGGCGGGGCTCCTGAAGCGCCATCGAGACGGGGCCGACCTCCGTGGTCGGACGGCGGTGTGCATCCTGACGGGGAGCGGCCTCAAGGACCCCGACACGGCACTGACGATCGAGGCGGTGCGCTACGAAGCGAGCGCCGAGCTGTCGTCGGTGGAGCGGGTGCTCGGACTGGCGTGACGAGTCCCGCCGCTCACGCTTGTGATGCGGCGAACGGACCAAGGTCCCGGTGTTAGCATGATCGCACTGGTTACGACGCAACGGCGTGCGGGCTCTCCGCCGCGTTGCTCCTCGCGCGTTCACCGTGGCAGAGGTGATGACATGGTCACGCCCGACCCGTACCAGGCGAGCGAATTCGCCGACCCCGATTCCCGCGACGCGGAACTCCGCGTGGTCCTGCGCCGCATGATCGAGTTGCTCGGCCAGGACCCAGACCGCGAGGGCCTGCGCGAGACGCCTCGGCGGATCGCCGCGATGTATCGCGAGATGTTCGAAGGCGCGTCACTCGATCCCGTTGCCGCGCTTTCGGTGAGCTTCGAGGAGGGCCATGACGAAATGGTCATCCTCCGCGAGATCCCGTTCTACTCGATGTGCGAGCACCACTTCATGCCGTTCCACGGTGCGGCGCACGTGGGGTACCTGCCGCAGGGGCGCATCGTTGGGCTGTCCAAGATCGCGCGTGCCGTCGAGATCTGGGCGCGGCGACCCCAGGTGCAGGAGCGGCTCACGACGCAGATCGCGGACTCCATCGAATCCGTGCTGGGGGCACGCGGCGTGGGGGTGGTGATCGAGGCCGAGCACCTGTGCATGACGGCGCGTGGGATCCGGAAGCCCGGCGCGCGCATGGTGACGTCTGCGATGCGCGGGCTCTTTCGCCAGAACCTCGAGACCCGCCAGGAGTTCCTGAAGCTGATCCGCCGGGACTAGCGGGACTGCCGCCGCCTCGTGTGCACGCGCCGGCGCGCGTGTCGTGCGTCGCCAGCCGGAATCAGGAGCCGCATGCCACGCGTCGCCATCCTCTCGCTCCACACATCGCCACTTGCACCGCTCGGCGGGAGCAGGGCCGGTGGCATGAACGCCTACATCCACGAGGTGGCGATGGCGCTCGCCGCGGTAGGGTGGGAAATCGACGTCTTCACGCGACGCGATAGTGCGCAGCTGCCCGATGTCGTGCCGATGGCGCCGGGGGCGCGACTCGTCTACGTGACGGCCGGTCCCGAGGAACCGCTGGAGCCGGAGGCGCTGGCGTCGCTCGTCGACGAGTTCGCCGCCGGTGTGGAGGCGGTTCGCGGGCGCGAGGGCGCTCGGTACGACCTCGTGCACAGCCACTACTGGCTCTCGGTCGCGGCGGGCGAGTTGCTGGCGCGCCGGTGGGGCGTGCGCCACCTCGCGATGTTCCACACACTCGCTGAGGTGAAGCTACGCGCCCGCGCGTCCGAGCGAGAGCCCCAGGCACGGATCGACGCGGAGCGGGTCCTGGTGCACGCCGTGGACCGGATCGTGGCAGCCACCGAGCACGAGCGTCAGCTCCTCCGCCAGATCTACGGCGTGCCGCGGGAGCGGGTGGCCGTGATCCCCCTCGGCGTTGACCTGGACGCGTTCCGACCGCGGGACCGCGACGGCGCGCGCTCGGTGCTGGTGCGCAGCGGCGTGGTCCCGCGTGGCGACGTGCGGATCCTCGTCGCGGTCGGGCGGCTTGAGCCGCTCAAGGGCTTCGACATCCTCGTGCGGGCGCTCGCGCAGCTCACGGTCGACGACGACGTGTTCCTGCTGATCGCCGGTGGTGACGAGCGGTCCGCGGCCGAGCAGGCCCGACTCGAGGCCGTCGCACGCGAGGTGGGCTGCTTCGACCGCGTGCGCTTCCTCGGTGCGGTTCCGCACGAGGAACTCGAGGTCTACTACAACGCTGCCGACGTGGTGGTGGTGCCGTCGTTCTACGAATCGTTCGGCCTCGTTGCGCTCGAGGCGATGGCGTCGGGCGTGCCGGTCGTCGCGTCGCGGGTCGGGGGGCTGGTCGCCACGATCTCGGACGGGCGGACGGGCTACCTCGTTCCGTGGCGCTGTCCCGAGCCGTTCGCGGAGAAGATCGATCTGCTCCTGCGGAATGAGCCCCTGCGCCGAGCGCTGGGCGAGGCGGGGCGGGTCTCCATGGAGCAGTACGCGTGGGCGACGGTCGCCGACCGGCTGGGGACGCTCTACCGCGAGACACTGGGTTCTGGCGCGACGGCGGTGCCGGCCGCGAGCTAGCGCAACTGCGATTCACCGGGCGTCGGGCGTACTATCTCGCGCATGACGACGCGCACCCCTCGAGCACCCCGTCCCGCAGCCCGATCCGCACCCCGCACGAGCCGCGCGCGCCCGCGCACGGACATCCCGGCGCTGTTGCAGTCCACATCCGATGCCCTCGAGTTCTTCGGCGCCCTCGAGCCGAAGCGGGCGATGGCCGTCTTCGCTCACCCCGACGACTGTGAGTTCTCGTCTGGCGGCACCGTCGCCGTGCTCTGCAGCCTCGGCTGGGAGGTCGACATCGTCGTCGCGACCAGCGGCAACAAGGGGACGAAGGACCCCGGCGTGACGCCGCAGCAGCTCGCCGGGGAGCGCGAGGAGGAACAGCGCGACGCCGCGCGGATCCTCGGGGCCCGCGAGCCGGTGTTCTTTGGATTCCCGGACGGCGGGCTCGTCAACGACGACGAGCTTCGCGGGCTCGTCGTCAGGCAGCTCCGCATCCGCCGGCCCGAGCTCCTCATCACGTGGGACGGTTTCCGTGCCGGCTTCAACCACCGCGACCACCGCCGCGTTGGGCGCGCCGCCTACGACGCGGTCTACCCGGCCGCCGACGATCATCTCTACTATCCGCGTGATAAGGAAGAGGACCTGGAGCCGCATCGGCCGCTGGTGAG
>CADEHD010000041.1:0-4019 GCA_902827055.1 uncultured Chloroflexota bacterium
AAGTTCCGGCGGTCGAGCGGCTCCTCGAGGATCGCCTCGTATGTGTGCTGGAGCTCGCGGAGGGTGAACTGCTCCGGGAGCAGGCTGTAGGCGATGTTCGTGTAGTCGAGCTTGGCGCGGACCCGAGTCACGGCCTGCGCGATCACGCGGTTGTTCTCGAAGGCCAGTTGCGGCAGCGCCGAGACCGGGTGCCACGCTGGAGGCCACTCGCTGGTCTGGCGCAGGCGCACGGTGTTCGCATCGACGAGCGCGAAGTAGGCCACGGCGACCGAGGGGTTGGCGGCGTCCAGGCCCGAGGTGGTGAACAGCTGCTCGAGGTAGAGGTTGCGCACGCCCGTCTCCTCGACGAGCTTGCGCGCGGCGAGCATCTCCAGCGACTCAGTGCCGTCCCACCGGCCCCCGGGCAGCGCCCAGCGGCCCTCTTGCGGCGGCGCGCTGCGGTGGATGAGGAGCACGCGCAGCTCGCCCTCGCTGATCGCGAAGATCACGACGATCGTGGCGACGGTCGTCGGCGTGCCGGCGGGCGCCATGTGCGGCCGGCTAGAGGACCGCGAGCAGGCGGCTGCCGGCGAGGCTGCCGCTCAGGGACCACGGCGTCACCTCGTGCACGTCCACCTGCGCGAGCTGGCCGACCAAGCCGGTGGCGTCAAAGTGGACGAGCTGCCCGGTGCGCGTCCGGCCGGTCGAGCGGCCCTCGGCGTTCTGGCGCTCCACGAGCACCTCGACCGTGCGGCCCAGGAGCCGGCGGTTGATGCGCGCGGACGACTCGGCGTGGATCGCCTCGATGATCTGCAGGCGCTCCGCCTTCACCTCGCGCGGCACGTCGTCCGGCATGTTCCGATGCGCGAACGTGCCGGGGCGAGGCGAGTAGGCGGCGACGTGGATCACGTCGAACTGGATGCGTCGCAGCAGGTCGACGGTGTGCTGGAACTCCTCGTCGGTCTCGCCCGGACAGCCCACGATGACGTCGGTGGCCAGGGCGGCGTCCGGCATGCGCTGGCGGATGCGCCCGACTCGCTCCTCGTATTCCGCGAGCGTGTATCCGCGGCGCATGCGCGCCAGCATGGAGTCGTCGCCGGACTGCACGGGGATGTTGAAGTGCTCGCAGACCTTGGGCAGGTCCGCGACCGCATCGATGATCCGGTCTGTCATGTCCTTGGGGTACGACGTGAGGAACCGCGTCCGGGCGATGCCGTCGATCGCCTCGATGCCCTCGAAGAGCGTGGCGAGGTCCTCGCCGGTGCCGAGGTCGTGGCCGTACGCCTCGACGGTCTGGCCGAGCAGGGTGACCTCGCGCACGCCGTGGTCCGCGAGGTGGCGCACCTCGGCGAGTACGTCCGCGACCGTGCGCGATCGCTCGCGACCGCGGCGCAGCGGCACGATGCAGTATGTGCAGAACTTGTCGCAGCCGTGCACGACCGGCACGAACGCCGTCGGTCCGGTGGGAACCGCGAACGTCGAGGCCTCCCAGCCGACCATCTCGAGCATCGCGGGAGCCGAGCCCACGGGCTGTCCCGTGCGCTCCGAGGCCTGGGCCCACCCGGCCCACGATTCGCCTTCGGCGATGTCGCGGGCACCCTGGAGCGTCGTGGCGCGCTCGATGATCGGGTCGAAGTGCTGCGGTTGGGCCCAGATGTCGACCCACGGGAAGCGGCGCTCGAGTTCAGTCGTGCGCGCTCCGACCATGCAGCCCATGACGACGAGAGTGAAGTCGCGACCGCCCTCGCGCTCGCGACGGAGGTTCGCCAGGCGGCCGTACGCGCGATCCTCGGCGTGCTGGCGCACCGCGCACGTGTTGAGCACCTCGAGGTCCGCGGGCTGGTCTTCGCCAGCCTCGAGGAAGCCGAGCCGATCGAGCCCCGCCGCGAGCTTCAGTGAGTCTGCCTTGTTCATCTGGCAGCCGACGGTCCAGATCCGGTACGTGGCCACGAGACGACTCCGCGTGCTGGGTGAGGCGCGATGCGGCGTGGCGGAGGGGGAGGGATTCGAACCCTCGACCCCGGAAACCGGGGTAAGCGCTTAGCAGGCGCCCGCACTAGGCCACTATGCGACCCCTCCTGGGCGCGCCTCAAGGGTACGGGGGCGCCGAAGCCCCGGCAAGGATTGACGCGTACTCGGCGGAGGATGCGAGGCCAAGTGTCGGAGGTGCAAGCCGGGACGGGAGGGGGGCCGGCCCTGTCGGCCGGCTGGCAGCCGGGTCACGCGGCCCTGCGTGGGCGGGGCCGTACGGGGCCTCACCCACGCAGCTCGCTCGACGAGATGTCCGCGCGAAATCGCGACTCCGGGATGCCCTCAAACATGCTCGCGAAGCGGGTGGGCACCTCGGCGTCCGCGAGCGTGAGGAAGGCGCCGTCCTGCGCGCGCCCGGCGACCAGGAACCGCACCCCGAGGTCGCGCATCTCCTCGAGGGCGGCGTGCATCGCGGCCTCCGAGTCGTCGTAGTAGCGCTGGTGGACCAGCCGCACAGCCGTGTCCCACCCGATGACGAACGCGTTCCCGGGGAAGAGCCGCGCCTTCTCGATGAAGCGCGGCGCCCGCGTCAGCAGGACCCGCCAGCGCCCGGCGAACTGGGCGGCGCGTCGCGCCGCCTCGGCGTGGGTGAGCGGAGGCTTGTCGACGTTGATCACCGAAAGCTCGAACAGCACCTCGCGCCCGAGGATGTCCCCCGCGGCGGCCGCGAGCGCCTCGTGGCCGTGGTGCAGTGGGTTGAACGAGCCGGGGAGGAGCGCGGCGCCCTCGACGCGGCCGTCGAGCAGCGGCGTCCCCTCGAGTTCCACGCGCACGTACTCGACGTGCGAGCCGTCATCGAGGAGCGCGGCGATGGGGTCGCGGTCCGGTTGGTCGTACGGCGGGTCGGCGTCTCCGACAGTGGTCATGCGGACGTCTCGCGGAGCTCCTCGCCGGGGCGGAGCACGAGGTCGAGGCGACCGTCGAGCCCGCACGCCTCAGCGAGCACATTGATGACCAGGCGGCTCACGAGGTCCTCCTCCGCCGCCCGGTCGCGCGCGCCCTTCTCGAGTCGAAGCGACCACGTCCGCACGCCCTCGAGCGCCGCGCAGGCGACATAGGCGCGATGGTCACCGCGCTTGAGGCGGTCGGTCGCGATCGCGGCGGCGCAGCCGATGCCGACGACGGGCGTGGCGGCGGTGCCAGCTGCCCCCTCGGTGAGCGCGAGGGCCCGGCGGCGCGAGGCGATGGCGAGCGCGTGGGCGGCCTCCGGGGAGGCGAACTCGGCGGGGGTGGTCCCCGCGTACGCCGCGAACGCGGCCTGCGCGTAGGGGACGGTGGCTTCGAGGACCGTCCGCGATGCGCCGCCCACGCCGAGGATGTGCGCGAGGGCCTGCGTGCCAGCGCCACTCACCGCGAGTACGACCTGCGTCGGCGTGCCGTGGATCGCCTCGATGAGCGCGCGGGAGGCCTCGTCCATGCGCCCGAGTATAGCCAGCAGCCGGTAGGTGCCACGGGCCTTAGCCTGCACCGATGCCAGCCGATACGCAGGTCCTCGTGGCGATCGCGCTGGTGGCGTTCGCGGGTGCGCTCACCCAGAGCGCGATCGGCTTCGGGTTCGCGATCGTGTTCACGCCGCTGGTCACGCTGCTCGTGGGGGCCCAGTCCGCGGTGGCGACCTCGATGGTGCTGGGCGCGGTGCTGTCCCTGCTAGTCGTGGTCGAGTCGCGCCCGCGCCCCGCCCTCGGGGTCGTCGGTCCGATCGCGGCCCTGAGCACCGTGTCCACGCCGCTGGGGATCTGGGTGCTTGCTCATGCCAGCGAGACGACCGTGCGACTGCTCGTGGCCCTGGTCGTCCTCGGTGGGGCGCTGGTGACGCTGCGCAGTCATCCTCGCGAGGAGGCCCGTGCCGGTCGAGTGGCTGCCGCGGGTGGGGTGGGGCTGATCTCGGGCGTGCTGCGCGGCGCGACCAGCATGGGCGGTCCGCCGGTGGTGCTCTATCTGCACTGGCTCGGTGGCGGCGCCTACCTGATTCGCGAGCGCCTGTTCAGCTTCTTCGCGTTGAGTGCGAT
>CADEHD010000041.1:4029-10382 GCA_902827055.1 uncultured Chloroflexota bacterium
CGATCGCGAGCACGCCGCTGGCGTGGGCCGGCGGCGTGCTGGGAATGCCCGAGCTGCGCCAATCGCTGATCGCGACACCGCTGGTCCTCGGCGGGATCGTGGCCGGACGGCTGTTGCGCCCGCGGCTCAGCGAGGCCACGTTTCGAGCGGGCACGCTCGCGCTGCTCGTCGCGACGTCGGCAGTCGCCATTGCGCAGGTGGCCGTCGCGATCGCCCGCGGCTAGTCGATGGCGACCAGCTCGACCTCGAACGTGAGCGCCTTGCCGGCAAGTTCGTGGTTGGCGTCGACCCGCACGACCTCGGCGGTCACCTCGCGAATCGTCGCCGGCTGGCCGTTGCCAAGTCGCACCTTGTCGCCGACCTTGATGCCGGCCGGGGCCTGCGCGATCGGGACTTCCAGGACGAGGTCCGGGCGGACCTCACCGTAGGCGTCCTTCGCCTCCATGCGGACCTTGCGCGACTCGCCGACCTTCAGGCCGCGGACCGCCTCGTCGAAGCCGCTGATCACCTGGCCGGAGCCGACCTGGAACGCGAGCGGCTGGCGCCCCTGCGAGGAGTCGAACTCGGTGCCGTCATCGAGCGTGCCTCGATAGTGCACGCGCACGCGATCTCCATCTTTGACCACGCGCCCGTCCTTTCCTGCGTTCGTTGCTGCTGCTGGACTCCCAGGGGCGCCCGGCCTCGGGGAGGCCGTCGCGTTGGTAGTGGGTTCGGTGTCGGCACAGGCAGCCACGAGGAGCGTGCCGATGCCGAGCACCGTGACGAGCCTCGATCGCCACGGGCGAGCGAGCAGAGAGTGACGGTGGATAGAGCGCGCCTTTACTGCAACGGGGGGCATGGAAACCGTAGCACGATCGCCAGATACCGCCTTACGCGCGAGGCGACGTCCTGGACTCGGCGTTAGCGAGGTGGCGGGCGCATGTAGTCGCGCGCAGGTGCGGCTCGGCCGCCCCCCATGTAGTCCCGGCGGCTCGGGCGCGCGCCCGGTACCCGACTCGGTGGAGCGGACGCGCCGAGGTCCCCGGCGAGCGGCATCGCGAGGCCGGCGGTGGGGATCGACGAGGTGGGGGGCAGGGTCAGCGCCAAGTTCGGGCTCACGCCCTGCTGCCCGCGAGGTGGTCGCGGCGTCGGCGTCAGGACGATCATCACGGCGGCCAGGAGGTAGGCGGCGATGAAGGTGAGGAACGCCACCTCGTACGACTGGCGCAGGTCGTAGGCAAGCCCCGCGAGCACTGGCCCGCCGGCGCTCGAGACGATGGTGAACGGGCGGCCAACCGCGCGGACCGTTCCCAGGGTGATGCGCCCGAAGTAGTCGGCCCAGACCGTTTCCTGCAGCGTGATCACTCCGCCTACGCCGACGCCCATCGTGAAGATGGCCGCGTACATCAACGGGAGCGTCGGTGCGACGGAGATAAAGAAGATGCCGATCGCCAGCAGTACGAACTCGGCGGCGGCCGCGTACCTCGAGGGGACGCGGTCCGCGATCACGCCCCAGATCGGCTTCGAAATCAGGCCCGACACGCCGAGCATGCTGAACGCGCCCGCTGCCTCGACGCGGGTGTAGCCGCTGTCCGTGAGGAACGGGATGAGGTGCAGGAGCATCGCCCCGAATCCCATGCTGCCCAGCCCGAACGTCAGGATCAGCATCCACAGGGCGGGCGTGCGGATCGCCTCGGAGCGGGTCCAGCGCACGCCATCGACGGCGGCGCGCTGGGCCGCGAGTCGGTCGCCGGCCCTCGGTGCGACGTATGTGCCGTCCGGGATCAGGCCGTGATCCTCGGGACGTCGTCGCATCACGAGGGCCGCCGGCGGGATGACGAGCACCCACACCGCCACCCCGAGGATGGCCCACGCGGTCCGCCAGCCGAAGAGGTCGATCATCTGCGCGGCGAGGGAGGGCACGATGATCGCCGCGACGGAGGTGCCCATCGCGGTGATGGCGATCGCGCGCCCTCGACGCCGGACGAACCAGTTCGAGACGACCACGTTGGCGACCATGCCGCCCATGCCCGCCATCCCGAGCGTGAGGACTCCACCCTTCACCAGGTAGTACTGCCACAGGGTGTGGACCTGCCCCAGGAGGATGAACCCGACCCCGGCGATGAGCGCGCCCCACACCGTCAGCGCTCGCCCGCCGCGCCGGTCCAGCAGCCCACCCATGAACAGGCCGACGATGCCGGAGAACGCCGTCGAGATGGTCTGGCCGAGTGAGATGTCCGTTCGCGACCAGCCGAGCTCGGTCGTCATCGGTGTCACGAACACGCCGAGTCCGTACGCCTGGACGCCCGCGGACATCATCGAGGCGATGAACGCAACGGAGACGATGTACCAGCCGTAGTAGACGGGGCGCCCGGCGATCGTGGCGGGGAGCGGCAGAGGGAGGGGGCCGGCGCCGGGGCCGAGTGCCATCATCATCTCCTCCGTGATGGCGAGATTCTATGACATGCGTCCATAGGGCGGCGATGGAGCGAGGAAGCGCGGGGCGGCGAGGCCGATCGCGGGGGTTGCACCCCGGAAACAGAAGGGGCCGCCCATTGGGCGGCCCCTTCGCTGGTTCGACGCAGGTGCTGGAGCTAGCGGCCCCGGAGGCGGGGGTCGAGGATGTCGCGGAGGGCGTCACCGAACATGTTCGTCGAGAACACGAGCATCGAGATCGCGATGCCAGGGAGGAACGCCAGGCGCGGGTGGCTCTCGAAGTACTGGCGGCCGGAACCGGTGAGCATGGCGCCCCACGACGGGGTCGGCGGCTGAGCGCCGATGCCGAGGAAGGAGAGAGACGCCTCGGTAATGACCGCGGTCGCGAGGATGAAGGTCGCGAGGACGATCATCGGAGCGAGCACGTTCGGGAGGATGTGTCGGAACATGATGCGTCGGTCAGTCGCGCCCAGGGTGCGTGCGGCCTCTGCCCAGACGTTCTCCTTGGCGGAGAGCACGGACCCGCGGATGAGGCGCGCCGGGCGTGGTAGCGAGGTCGCCATCACCGCCACGAGTCCCTGGTTCAACCCCGGCCCGAGGATGGACACGATCGCGACGGCGAGCACGAGGAACGGGATTGTCTGCAATCCGTCCACGATGCGTTGGACGATCATGTCGCCCCAACCACCTGCGTAGGCGGAGATCAGGCCGATGGTGCCGCCGATGGTGACCGAGAACACCGTCACCACCATCGAGAAGTACACGGAGATCTCCGCGCCCTTGATGATGCGGCTCAGCAGGTCGCGGCCCAGCTCGTCAGTACCGAACACGTAGGTGTTCTGCGTACGCGGCGAGGTGTAGCCAAAGCCCTTGAGGCGGTCGATGCCGTTCACGGCGATCGGATCCTGCGGCACGATGAGGTTCGAGAACCCCGTGCCCGGGATCGCGGGCAGGTAAGCCCCGAGCGCGGTGAGCTCGATGATGATGATGATCACCATCGAGATCGCGCCGAGCGGCTTATGGGTGAAGAACCACTTCAACCACCGCACCGACTTCGATACGCGGCCGGGCTCATCCGCGAGCCGTTTCGCCATCGCATCAGCAAGCGTGGCCCCCGAACCGGAAGCTGCTGTTGCCATCAGGACCCTCCAGACCCCTCTGTATCTCGCCGGTACCGCGAGTTCCGGGAAGAAAAGCACCTGGCCGGGTGCATGTCAATCGTTTGTGTGGTGGTGATACGCATTGACGTGCGTCCCTGGATTCGTGTCGTTGTGGAGTTCGCCTCAGGGCGGCGCAATAACGGCATGAATGTGTCTGCATGCGGGCGGCCGCGGCCTCGACCTACGATCCGTCGCGGGGAGGCCTCGGGGAGCGCGATCCCCGGTGGAGGGCGGTCCAGTGGATGTGACCTGGCCCGGTGGCGGCGAGTGGCCGCGGCTGCTCCTCGCCGCTGGCGTGGCCGGAGGCGCGTTCGGCGCCCTGGTGGTGGCGCGCTGTGTCCTCGGACGGATGGCGTCGAGGGCCGGCCGCGCCGCCCCCTCGACGGCGCTGCGTGCGGTGCCCGCGCGACTCGTGAGCCGCACCAGGCTGACGGTGCTGCTCCTGGGCGCCCTGTACGCAGGGTTGCTGACCATCGACCCGCCGGCCGAGGTCCGAGCCGCTGCGCGCGTCGTGCTGGTGTTCGGGCTGCTGCTCCAGTGCGCCTCCTGGGGAGGCGACCTCATCGCGTTCTGGTCCGAGCGCTACCGCGCCCGCGCCTCGGAGCACGATGCGGCGGCAGCCACCGCGACGGCGTTCGCGCTGCGCTTCATGGGCTCGCTGGCGCTCTGGGTGGTCCTCGTTCTCCTGGGCCTGGAGAACGCGGGGGTCGAGATCACGACGCTGGTCGCGGGACTCGGCATCGGCGGGATCGCGATTGCCCTCGCGGCGCAGAGTGTCCTCGGTGACTTCTTCGCGTCGCTGGCGATCGTGCTGGACCGGCCGTTCGTCGTGGGTGACTTCATCGCCGTCGAGGGGATGCGTGGCACGGTGGAGCGCGTGGGCGTGAAAACCACGCGTGTCCGCAGCATCGATGGCGAACAGCTGGTGTTCGCGAACTCGGACCTGGTGCGGAGTCGGATCCGCAACTTCGGACGCCTCGCGGAGCGCCGCGTCGTCCTGCGGTTCGAGCTGGCACCCGGCACGCCGGCGGACCTCGTCGAGGTGTCCACGGGGATCCTCCGCACCGCGCTCGCGCGTCAGCCGTTGGTCCGGCCGGACCGCGCGCACCTGGTGGCGATCAAGGCCGGGATGCCGGAGCTGGAGGCCGTGTACTACGTCCGCACGCCGGACTTTGCGCTGCACATGGACATCCAGCAGGCGATCCAGCTGGAGGCGCTGCGCGAGTTCGGGCGGGCCGGGATTCGCCTCGGGGGGGCGCCGGCGGCCGAGCCCCCGGATGGAGCGCTGTCCGCGGCCGACTAGGACGGCCGCGAGCGGGCGAGAGCCCGCGCCCGCGTGGCCAGCTCGGGAGCGCCGAGCGCGCGCGCGACTGCCTCGATGTCGTCGCGCGGGCCCCGCCAGCGCAGGTCCTCGATGTCCGCGAACACCTCGATGTTGGTCCGCAGCGTGGCGAGCTCGCGGAAGAGCATCGCGAGGTCGAGCTGGTCGCGCAGCGTCGCGGCCAGGGGAGCGGCCCGCGGGACGCGCACGTCCCAGCGCCCGGCCTCGGCGGGGATCGCCTCCAGGTGCTCGTAGCGTGCGAGGACCGTCGCGGCCGACTTCGCGCCCCAGCCGGGCAGCCCGGGGAATCCATCGGCGGAGTCGCCCACGAGCGCGAGGTAGTCCGGGATCGAGGTCGGGCGCACGCCGAACTTCGCCACTACCCCGACCTCGTCGCGCACGGTCCCCGTGCGGCGGTCCAGCTGGGTGATGCGCTCGCCGGCGACGCACTGGCCGAGGTCCTTGTCGGGCGTACAGATGAGGACGCGGTCGACGCGCGGATCGGCATGCGCGCGCGCGGCGGCGGCGGCGAGGGCATCGTCGGCTTCGTACTCGATCATCGGCCAGACGCGGATGCCGAGCGCGGTCAGCGTCTCCTCGAGTGGTTCGAACTGCTGGCGGAGGTCCGGGTCAATCCCCGCGCCGGTCTTGTAGCCGGGCCAGAGGTCGTTCCGGAACGACTCCACCACGTGGTCCGTCGCCACGCCGAGGTGCGTCGCGCCGTCGTCCAGCATGCGGAGCATCGACGCGGCCACGCCGACGACGGCCCCGCGTTCGCGGCCACGCGGGTCGGCCTTGCGCGGCACCGCGAAGAAGTGCCGGAACAACTCGTAGGTGCCGTCGACCAGGTGGATCTGCAGCGCGTCGGGCATGCCTCGAGGGTAGCGCCTGCCGAGGCGGCCCCCCGGGTCAGCCGATCGTCGCGACGCCCGCCGGTAGCTGCGTCGTGTCGACCTCGAACGGGACGGGCTGGAGGGGGCCGCCGCCGGCCGGGATCCGAGCGCGGAGCACGGGTGCGCCGAACGTCCCTGGACCGGTCGGGTCCTGGCCGTCCCGATCCGGCTCGAGGGAGACCTCGATGGTGGAGGCGCCATCGGCAAGGTTCACGGGGCCACGGAGCGTTGGCGGGAGGCGGTCGACGAGATCCTCGCCCGGAACATCGAGGCCGGGGCGGGGCCCGGAGGTCGGTCGCGCGGAGTCGGGTCCGGTGGCGCCGGTGAACCGGCCCATCGTGAACCGGAGGTCCTGGGTGCCAATCCACCCCTCGTAGACCCACCCGCGAGGCGGCGCGGACGCCGTGAGCGCCGGGCGACCGTCGGGGGTGGCGAGCCAGGCGCCGGCGGTCTCGTTGGCGGCATTGTCGTCCGTGGGCGTGGCGAGCACGACGCTCCCCGCGAGGGGGGCCGTGTTCGGCGGGAAGGCGAGCACCGCTCGCCCCCGCACCACGGGCCCGGCGC
>CADEHD010000041.1:10392-11566 GCA_902827055.1 uncultured Chloroflexota bacterium
ACGCTCCCGCGCGGCGCAGTGTCGCGGTCGCCGTCGGGCTCAATTGTGATCAGAACGCGCGTTGCAGCGACGATGTCGCGCGTGAGTGGAAAGGCGCGGATCGCGGTCCCGCTCAACGACTGCAGCTCGCCCGCACTGGTGACGGCGAACTTCCCCGTCGAGACGCGATCCTCCCCGAGCAGCGCCCAGCCCTCGTAGTGGCCGGAGGCGAGCGCGGGGAGGTGCTGGAGCTGCAGCGTCAGCACCGAGACCCCGCGGAGGGGTGGGGTGGTCAGCGCTGCCGGTGTGGCGTTCGCGTTGGCGTCGGCGGATGCGCCGGCGGCCGGGGCGGTCGCACCGGTCGGCGTCGACTCGGTGGCGGCCGCGGTTGGGCTCTGCACCTGGCCGGGCTCGGCGCGTGGTGTGCAGGCGAGTGCGGTGGCGGCGAGGGCGCCGAGGAGGGCGAGTGTGGCGCGCCTGGGAAGCGTGGTACGCACTCGAGCCATGCCTGTACTCCCCCCTGCGGGCGCATCGTAGGCCATCCGCCACGAGGACATAAGTAGGAGGCGGGACGGTGGCGCGCACGACCTCGTATCAGCGCGCGGGGGCTCGCCACGGGGCGGGGGCCGCGAGGTCGGGCCGGCGCTGCTAGGCGGGTTGCTGGATCGCCGAGGCGAGCGCCGCCGGTTCCTGGGGGATATGGACCAGGACGCGGGTACCCCGGTTGGGCCCCGTTTCGATCTCGATGGAGGCGCGCAGCATGCTCACGCGGTGGTCGATCGACCGCAGGCCGTACGAGGTGCTGGGCACGTGGGCAGGGTCGTAGCCCACGCCGTCGTCGCGAACCTCCAGCTCCAGGCCGCTGTCGGTCTGTGCGAGGCGCACCAGGGCGTGGCGGGCCTCGGCGTGGCGCGTCACATTCGACGCGAGTTCTTTGACCAGGAGGTAGACGTGGCGCTCGGTGCTCTCATCCAGCTCGACGTGGTCCGGGATATCGACGGTCCACGCGGGGCCATCAGCCCCGGCGAGCAGCGCCTCGACTCGGGGGCCGAACGCCTCGTGGAGCGGGCTGGTGTGCTCGCCGCTGAGCTGCCGCATGTACGAGCGGAGGTCGGCGATGACGGAGTTCAGCCCCTCGATGGCGCGCCCGAGCGCGGCGCCCTTCGTGACCTCGGGGTCGCTGAGGTCGCCGTGG
>CADEHD010000042.1 GCA_902827055.1 uncultured Chloroflexota bacterium
GGAGAGGCCGTTCTCCGCCCGCCGCAGGACGTAGATCAGGTCGCCGTGGTCGGCCGGGTCCATCTGGGCGAGCGCCGCGGCAGCCTCGGCGAAGAGCGGGTATCCCTGGCGCCCGACCTCGGTGGTCACGCGCGCCGCGAGGTCCAGGAAGTCGGCGCGCTGGCTGGACTCGACGGCGTGGAGGAGGCGCGGGCCGCGCTCGAAGTACAGGCGCGTGTCCGCCCAGGAGGCGCGGGTCACGGCGCGGGCAAAGCGAAGGAACGCCTCGCGGTCGTCCCGCTCGAGCTGGCCGAAGACATCGGGGGCCGTCTCGAGACAGGCCGTGGCGAGCTCGTAGGAGCGCTCCGTGAGGGCGTCGATGACGTCGACGAACTCATCGAGGGCGCTCATGGTGAGGACGCCGAGGAGGCCCGGGCTCGTCGAGTAGAAGAGCGACGAGAGCGAGATGGACTTCCAGTTGCCGCGGCAGAGGCGCTCGCCGAGGTTCGCCCAGGCCGTGAGGTCCTCTGGGGGGACCAGCTGGAGGATGGCCGGCGTCGACTTCACGTAGGCCGCGGACATCAGCGCGGAGCTACTCGCGAGGTCGGCGGCCGTCTCGCCCCACTGGACCAGCGTGTCGAAATCGATACGAGCGGCGATGTCCGGGGAGGCGCGGAAGTACTCGGCGGCCGCTTCCCAGGACCGGAGGGAGTGGTGGGCGAGCTTGACGCCCTGGCTGGCCCAGGCCTCGAGCTGGTTGGCGTTGAGGTGGCCGTCGAGGGCGGCGACGGCGATGCCGAACTCGTCCGGGAGCGACGCGCCGAAGCCACGAAGCTCGGGGGTGAACCGCTCGATGAGGTCCTGGGCGGGGGTCATAGGGCGACGTCCTTGTTGGGGCGGAACAGTCGAGCCGCGGTCGTGCCGCGGCTCGAGTCTGGCCGGTTGCGGAGGCCCCCCATGGGAGCCGCTTAGTTCTCGAAGATCGAGGTAACGACTTCCTCGATGGAGCGCTGGACCTCGAGGTCGTCGGTGAGGGCCCAGACGATGGCCACCTGGCAGGCGCGGCGCGGGGAGATGCCCTGCGCGATGAGCTTGCCTGCGTACACGAGGAGGCGCGTCGAGACGCCCTCCGCGAGCCCGTGCTCCTTGAGGTTGCGCACCTTCTCAGCGAGCTTGGCGAGCTCCTGCGCGTCCGCGGCCGTGCACTTGGACTCGACCTCGATGATCTGCGCTTCCTGGTCGCGCGGCGGGTAGCCGAACTCGATGGCGATGAAGCGCTGGCGCGTGGAGTGCTTCAGGTCCTTGAGCGCGGACTGGTAGCCCGGGTTGTAGGACATCACGAGGAGGAAGCCATCCGCCGCCTCCAGGAGTTCGCCGCGCTTGTCGATGGGAAGCAGGCGGCGGTAGTCGGTGAGCGGGTGGATGAGGACCGTGGTGTCCTTGCGTGCCTCGACGATCTCGTCGAGGTAGCAGATGGCACCGACCTTGACGGCGCGGGTGATGGGGCCGTCGATCCAGCGGGTGCTGTCGCCCTCCAGGAGGTAGCGCCCGACGAGGTCGGAGGCGGTGAGGTCCTCGTGGCAGGCGACCGTGATCAGCGGGACGCCCTCGTTGGACTTGTCACCCAGGTGCTCGTGGAGGCGCCAGGACATGTATTCGACGAAGCGCGTCTTGCCGGCGCCGGTGGGGCCCTTCAGGAGGACCGGGATCTGGCGCTCATAGGCCTGCTCGAAGAGCTGGATCTCGTCGGCGATCGGCAGGTAGAAGGGCTCCTCGGTGAGCCGGAACTCCTCGACGGCGATCTGCTTGAAGCCCTGGGACGGCGTGATCGTCAAGATGTGCCTCGCACTACGTTACTCGGGTTCGTGACCGCAGGTGGGACGAACGGTGACCGGCCCTGGCGCTACGGCTGCAGCTTCTTCCAGCGCGCGTCCACGCGCTTCGTGAGGTCCTCGAGCGAATCGGAGTTGTCGATTTTGACGTCGGCGTGCTCGAGACGCTCCTTGTTGGAGAGCTGGGAGTCGATGCGCGCCTGGGCCTGCTCGGCCGTGAGGTTATTGCGAGCCATGAGGCGCTCCCGCGCGACCTCCGGGCGGACGTAGACGACCCAGACCTCGTCAACGAGGTCGATCCACTCGGCCTCGATGAGGACGGCGGCCTCAAGGACCACCACCTTGGTGGTGCCGCGGGCGCGTTCAGCCTCGATCTCCTCGGCAGCCATGCGGCGGATCTCAGGCCAGGCGATGTCGGTGAGGCGCTTCATCTGGACGGGGTCGCCGAAGACCTTCCCGCCGAGGGCCTGGCGGTTGATGCTGCCGTCGGCGGCCACGATGTCGTGGCCGAACTCATTGACGACCTTCTGGAAGCCGGGGCTACCCGGCTCGTAGACGCGGTGCCCGAGGCGGTCCGCGTCGATCACGTGTGCGCCGTTGTTGCGGAGCTGCTCGGCAGCCGTCGACTTCCCGGAGGCGATACCTCCGGTGAGACCGATGACAATCATGGTGTCTCCCGAAGAGGTACGTCGGCGATGTGCCCGGGACGTGGCAGGCCGATCCCGTGTGGGCTGATTCGCTCACTAATGTGCGTGCATTGTATTTTCGCGGGCGGCTGGTCGCAAGGCGAAGTTATGCCTTCAAGTGAAGCCCGGGTGCAGACAACGAGGCCGCTGGGTGTTCCAGCGGCCTCGTTGGGTCGAGCCGGGGGCTCGGTGGGACCCTGAAGCGGGACTTACTTGGCGGCCTTCACGGCCGCGATGAGGGCCGGAACCACGGCCTTCCAGTCGCCGACGATGCCGTACTTCGCGGTCTTGAAGATGTTGGCTTCCTTGTCGCGGTTAATAGCGACGATCATCTTGGAGCCGCTGCAGCCTGCCATGTGCTGGCTGGCGCCCGAGATAGCGACCGCGACGTAGAGGTCGGGAGTCACGACCTTGCCGGTGAGGCCCACCTGCTTGGCGGGCGGGTACCAGCCGAGGTCGACAGCGGCGCGCGAGGCGCCGGTGGTCGCCTTGTCGGAGCCGAACGCCTCGGCGAGGGCCTCGATCTCGCGGAAGCCCTCGGCATCGCCGAGGCCGCGACCGCCGGCGACGACGATCGGCGCCTCCTCCATCTTCAGGCCCGTGGAGACCGCCGCCTCCATGCCCACGATCTCGATGCTCGAGGCGCTGGCCGCGCCGAGGTCGACCGTCTCACCGCTGGCGCCGGCTGCGGGTGCAGCGGCGTCGAACGACTTGGCGCGGACCGTGGCGATGGCCGGGGAGCTGGCGAAGCTGTAGACGGCGAGAGCGTTGCCGCCGTAGCAGGGGCGCGTGGCCTTGAAGGAGCCGCCGTCCATCGCGACACCGACGCAGTCCATCGCGACGGCGGTGTTGCGGCGGAAGGCGATGCGGGGGGCGACATCGCGACCAATGGGGGACTGGGCGAAGAGGACGACGCCGGGGTTCTGCTGGCCCACCGCGGCGTCGACCGCGGCGGCCCACTGGTCGGCTCGGCCGTCGTCGTAGGCGGCGTCGCCGGAGGAGAAGACCTTGGTGGCGCCAGCGGCGAAGGCGCTGGCAGCCGCCGCGCCGGCGGTGGCCCCGAGGAGGGTAACGGCGACGGCGCCGCCCTCGGCGAGGGACTTGGCCGCGTTCAGCAGCTCGGCGGTGGTGGAGGTGATGTCACCGCCGGCGAGTTCGCCGACGACGAGTACGTCCTGTGCCATGGTGTGGTGTCCTTTCGGGTGTTGACTACCTGGGAGTGGCGGCTAGAGGACCTTGTCGGCCTGGAGGGCGTTGACGAGGTTCTGCGCCTGCTCCTGCGGCGTCTCACCCTCAATGATGATGACGTTCCCGCCAGCCTGCGGGATGAACAGCCGCTCGAGCTTGAGCTGGGCGCCGCTGGCGCCGACAGCGCCCGCGTCCAGGCCGAGGTCAGCGGCGGACCACTTGGTCACCGTCTTCTTGGCGGCCTGCATGATCTGAGCGAGCTTGGGGTAGCGGGGCTCGCCGAGCTCGTTGGAGACCGTGACGACGGACGGGAGCGGAAGCTTGACCGTCTGGAAGCCGTCCGGGAGGACGCGCTGGACGACCATCTTGTCGCCCTCGACCTTGACGTCCTTGGCGATGATGGCGGCCTGCCAGCCGAGGGTCTCGGCGATACCGACACCGGTCTGGCCCATGTCCCAGTCCGCGGCCTGGCGCCCGCAGAAGACCGCGTCGACGTTGCCGAGCTTCTGGATGGCGGCGGAGAGCACCTTGACGGTGCCGTTCCAGTCGCCGCCCTGGAAGGCGTCGTCGTCGAGGAGGAGGCCCTCATCGGCGCCCATCGCGAGCACCTGCTTGATGGCGGCCGCGGCCGACTCCTTGCCCATGGAAACGACCGTGATCTTCACGTCGCTGCCGGCCTCCTTGATGCGGAGGGCAGCTTCGGCGGCGATGGCGTCGAACTGGCTGAGCACCGGGGCGATGCCCTGGGCCGGGATCACCTCGTTGGTCTGCTCGTTGACACGGAAGGCCGATGGCGGCGTCTCCGGGTCCGGGATCTGCTTGGCGCAAACGACGAAATGCATGGGTTCCGTTCCTCCCCCCGCGGGAGCACCGCCCCCGAGGCGTCATTCAACCCGGGCGTGACCCCGGGACCGCGTACTGGTGCGAGGACCGTGTCGAGCCGCTCAGCCAGGTGCAGCTGAGGCGGTATGACCGTAGACCCCCGCCGAGGCCGGGCGCGAGACGCCCGGAGCGCTTGCCCGGAGTGCCAGGCCTCAGCCTGTCACGAACCTGGGGCGCACTGCGCGGCGAAGGTGCCTTCGCCGCGCAGCATTGTAGTGAGGAATTCGCGGAATGGCTTGGTGTGGGTCAGGCCTTTGCCGCGTCCGGGCCGAGCACCGCCTGTTCGAGGAGTTCGGCGACGTCGAAGGCGCGCATCCGGGATTCCTCGTCGGGCTGGATGGCCGGGATGCCGTCCTCGAACATCTGGATGCAGAACGGGCAGTTGGAGACCAGGCCGGTGGCGCCGGTGGTCGTGGCTTCCTCGGTACGGACGTGATTGACGCGCCGCTCGCCCAGCTCCTCCTGCCACATGTTGCCACCGCCCGCGCCGCAGCAGAGGCCGGCACTCTTCGAGCGCTGCATCTCGCGCATCTGGGCGCCGGGCAGCACCGCGAGGATCTCACGCGGCGCGTCGTAGACGCCGTTCAGGCGCCCGAGGTAGCAGGAGTCGTGGTACGTCACCGTGTTGGTCGCGATGGGGAACTTCGGGATGAGCGTGCGCTGCTGGACGGCCTGCGCGAGGAACTCCGTGTGGTGGAGCACCTCGAAGTGGCCGCCGAACTGCGGGTACTCATTCTTGAACGTGTTGAAGCAGTGCGGGCAGTTCGTGATGACCCGCTGCACGCCCTTCGACTTGAACGTCTCGATCAGTTGCTGCGCGAGGATCTGGTAGAGGTACTCGTTACCGAGGCGCCTCGCGGGGTCGCCGTTACAGGTCTCCTCCTGGCCCAGGACGCCGAACGAAGCGCCCGCCTCGCGGAGGAGGCGGAACACCGAGCGCGTGATCGGCAGGTTGCGCTCGACGAGCGAACCGGAGCATCCGACCCAGTAGAGGTACTCCTGGGAGCCATCGAACAGCGGAACGTCGCCGAGGCCCTCCATCCACGTCGTGCGCTCGAAGGCCGTGCCGCGCCAGGGGTGGCCGCGCATCTCCATGTTCTCCAGCGCCTGCTGGGCGGTGGCGGGGATGCGCGCCTCGTCGAGCACCAGGTAGCGGCGCATGTCGACGATGGTCGGAACGTGCTCGATGAGGACGGGGCACTCCTGAACGCAGGCGCCGCAGGTGCGGCAGGCCCAGAGCGTCTCGTCCTGGATGACCTCGCCGACCATCGCGACGGGCGAGACGGCGCGGACATCGCCGCCCGCGTGGCCGACGCGCTGGAGCTCCGGACCGACATCGGCGAGGTGCCGCTTGAGGTCCTGGATGAGGTGCATCGGGGAGAGCGGCTGACCGGCGAGGTTCGCCGGGCAGACGTTGGTGCAGCGGCCACATCGGACGCACGCGTCGAGCTCGAAGAGCTGCTTCCAGGTGAAGTCCTGGATCTGCCCCACGCCAAAGACCTCGCGCTCCTCGATGTTGGGGATCGCGTTGAGGCGGCCTGGGGCATCGGTGCGCAGGAAGAACGCGTTCACCGGGGCGAAGAGCAGGTGGTCGAGCTTGGTGAAGACGATCAGGCCCAGCCAGCCGAAGGCGATCACGATGTGCGTGATCCAGGACCAGTAATGGGCAAAGAGCATCTGCGGCTCGGTCATCTCGAAGACCGAGAAGAACAGGGCCATGCCGGCGGAGACGAAGGACCACGTCGCCCAGTCCGGGTGCTGTTCGAGCTCCGTGGCGAGGATGCGGAACGTCTCCACGAAGAACCCGCTCAGGAGGACCACACCGAGGCCCCAGATGATGAGGTGGTCCTCGACGCGCTCGTCCCAGCGGATGCGGTGGTAGTTGTCGAAGTAGCGGCGGTAGAGGGCCATGCCCACACCGACGAGGCCGATCAGTCCGAAGAGGTCGCCGTAGAAGGAGTAGAAGAGGTAGTAGTTGCCGGTGAGGAAATGCAGCTGGAGGTCGTCATCGATGGCCACCTGGGCCGTGACGAACGTCAGCATCACAATCGAGGAGAGGATGCACCAGTGCATGATCCCCGCGTAGCGGTCGCGGCGGAGCTTGTCCTGGGTCAGCCCGAATCGCGTGGCGTTCCGGAGCCGGTTCGGCCAGTCCGCGAGGATCCCGGGGGTGGGCTTGCCGAGCATCCAGATCGAGGCGTGGCGGACGAGGCCGTACACGAGCAGACCCACCAGGGCCGACATCAACGTGTAGGCGAGCCAGCCGGGCACCTCGTTCCAGAAGACCTCGCGGCCGGCCGACGTGCGCTCCGCCTCGGCCGCGACGACGATTCCGGTGCCGGCCAGCCCGACGGCCGTGCTCCACCAGGCCCCCAGGACGCGCGTCCGGGCGGGCTTACCTTCGGGGAAGGCGACCTCGGCGGTAGCCACGCTTAGGCCGGGTTCGCGGTCTGGGCGGCGTGCTGGTCGCGGAGCTCGTTCTTGAGCACCTTGCCGAGATGGTTGCGTGGGAACTCGTCGACCCACTCATAGATGGCGGGCGCCTTGTAGGAGGCGAGCCGAGTCTTCACGTAGGCCGTGAGGTCGTCGTCGCTGGCGGACTGGCCCTTGACCGGGATCATCAGCGCCTTCACCACCTCGCCCCAGTCGAGGTCCGGGACCCCGATGACTGCCGCCTCGGCGACTGCCGGGTGCCCCTCGAGGACTTGCTCGATCTCGGCGGGTGCGATGTTCTCGCCGCCGCGGATGATCATGTCCTTGATGCGGCCGGTGATGAAGAGGTAGCCCCCCTCGTCGATGCGGCCGACGTCACCGGTGTGCAGCCAGCCGTCGTGGATCGCCGAGGAGGTGGCCTCCTCCTGCTTGTGGTAGCCGCGCATCACGCGGTCGCCGCGGACGCAGATCTCGCCGTCCTCGCCGTCCGGGAGGAGGCGGCCCTCCGGGCTCAGGATGCCGATCTCGATGTCCGGCATCGGGCGGCCGACCGAGCGGAGGCGTACCAGCTTCTGCTCGTTCTCCTCCGGGGTGCCGTTCAGCTTGTGGTCGTCGGGACCGAGGAACGTCATCGAGCCCGTGGCCTCGGTCTGGCCGTAGGCGTTCATGAGACCGACGGCGGGGAAGACGTCAACCGCGCGGCGGACAACCTCGTAGGGCATCGGCGCCGCGCCGTAGGTGATCGCGCGGAGCGACCCGAGGTTGTAGGAGGAGAAGTTGTCCACCTCCATGACCCGCTTGAGCATCGTGGGGACCACGAACGCGTGGGTGACGCCCTCGTCCTCCACGGCCTGGAGCCAGGCCGCCGGGTCGAACGCCGGAAGGATCACCAGGCGGCGGCCGGAGAAGACCGCGCTGGCCATCGTGGAGGCGCCCGCGATGTGGAAGAAGGGGACCGAGGCGAGGACCACCTCCTGGTCGGAGACCGGGTCCGGCGGGGCCTGCGTGTTCACCACCAGCGCCGTCAGGGCGCGGTAGGAGAGCTGGACGCCCTTCGGCATGGCCGTGGTGCCCGACGTGAAGATGAGGAGCGAGACGTCATCCTCATCGATGTCCGTGAAGACCGGGATGTCCTCGGAGCCCGCGACCACCGACTCGTAGGTGGGGACGCCAGCGGCCTCGAATCCGAGCGTGATCACGTTCTTGACGTTGGGAACCGTGGCCCGGATCTCCTGGAGGAGCGGGTAGTAGCGCTCGGAGATGAACAGCGTGCCGATGTCGGCGGTGTTGATCATGTAGGTCAGTTCGTCCGGCTTCGCGCGGAAGTTGAGCGGGACGAAGGTCGCGCCGACCGCGGCCGTCGCGTAGTACGCCTCGACGAACTTCACGGAGTTGACCGACATCACGCCGACGTTCTGGCCCTTGCCGACGCCCATGGCGAGAAGCCCCTGCGCGAGTTTGTTCACGCGCGTCTGGAACTGCTCGAATGTCACGCGCTCGTCCGGGTCCACCAGTCCGACGCGTTCAGGGACGATGGCCGCAGTGATCGTGATGAACTCAGCAGTGTTCATGCTTCAAGCACCCCTTACGAGCTGTTTCCCGGAACGTCCGGAGCGGTAGGCCGATGGCGAGGTCGAGCCTCGCCGGGTGGTAGCGGCCTCGTCAGCCGCGATGGAAAGCTGGCTCTCGGCGTCGAGTTCGAACACGACGATTCGCAAGTCCAGCCCGTCTCCCTGCAGCCCGCGTCCCGCGAGGTCATAGGTGGCCCCGCTGCACGCATCGTAGAACAGTCCTGCCCCGCCGCTGCCGCCCAGGTCCGGACGGAAGGTGACGCGGCAACGGTCACGCCCGGGGGGATTGTGCGGATCGACATCGGAGAGCACCAGCGGCGAACCGTCTGGCTGCCGGATCACGAAGACGTGATCGGTGGCGTGGTAGACGACCCCGCCCGGCTGCACCTCGTCCAGCGATCCGAGACGGATCCTCCCATCGCCTCGTTCCTGCAGCGTCACGAGCGCGACCACGAGGATGGCGCCGAGTACGAACAGGCCCACCGAGAGCAGGCAACCCGCGTTGACGCCGGTCGGCTCCGCGGCCTTCTGGCTGGAGTCGTCGCGTGCGTGAGTCAGGTCGCCTCCCGGCGCGAAGCGGGGCCACTATAGGCAATCCGGAGAGCCAGAGGCAATGTGGCGCGGGCGCGGGATGTGGTATGGCCCGCCCGCGAGTCGGCGATCAGTCGCGCCGCGGGAGGGACGCTGGGAGGCCCCGCCCCAGCACCTCGACGAAGATGTGCTGCTTGCCGTCCGACAGCGTCTTGTAAGCGATTTCAAATGTGCGTAGGGGCTCGACGACGCCCGCGGCCGCGATCTGATCGCCGTGCAGCGCCCACGCGGCCCCCGTGCACGGGTCCTCGAATACGCCCGGGGCGCCCTGCGCGTTCACGCTCAGCCCTCGGGGGTCCTGGGGCAGCAGGCGGACCGCGCAGCCCGAGGAGCGCACCCTGCCGTCGACGGCGCGCACACGCCCGTTGGCGAGCCCCACGAGGTAGAAGTCCAGCTCCTCGATGGCGCGCACCCCGCCGATCGCCAGTCCGTCCACCGGTCCCGCGTCGTACTCGAACACCTTGATCTGCGGGTTCGCGATGAAGTAGCCCCAGAACACCGCGCCGACGCTGAGCACGCTCACGATCAGCAGCGCGACCGGGATCCACTTCGAGGTGGGGGGCGCAGCTGTGTTGGGGCCGGGCGTCGTTGCCTCCGTGGTCACCCGCGGACCTCCGCGGACCCAACCGACGCGGCGAGGGCGCGCTCCAGGCCGAGGGCGTGCGTGAGCGGCAGATCGATGCCCTCGTTCAGCGCGCGCCGGGTCGCGCGCACGGCGTCGGCGGGGAGGGACGCCAGGCGCAGGGCCCAGTCGCGGGCCGTCGCCTCGAGATCGGCGGGGGGCACCACGGCGTGGACGAGGCCAGCGTCGTAGGCCTCCGCCGCGCCGATTGGGTTACCGGAAGTCGCGAGCAGGAGCGCCGTCGACCGCGCCGTGTGTCGCACGACCGTCTGCGTGCCGCCCGCGGAGGGGATGTAGCCCAACGTCACCTCCGGCAGGGCGAAGGTCGCGTCGGTGGAGGCCACGCGGAGGTCGCAGTACATGGACATCTCGAAGCCGGCACCGTAGGCAAAGCCACGAATCGCCGCGACCACAGGGACGGGCAGCGTCGACATGCGGCCCCAGAGATCGCGATGCAGACGGGCATCGCGCGCCTCGAGGTAGGACGGAGCCGTGCCAAACTCGAGGATGTCGGCGCCGGCCGAGAAGGCGCGCTCGCCGGCGCCGCGCAGCACGACCGCGCGCACCGTCGGGTCGAGGTGCAGCAGCTCGAGCATGGCCCAGAGTTCGTCGCGCATCGCGAGGTGGACCGCGTTGTGGCGCTCCGGCCGGTTGAGCGTCAGCCAGAGGACATCGCCCTCGCGATCCGCCTCGACGAAGGACACGAGGCTAGAGCCAGTCCGGCTTCTTGATGGGCGAGACTTCCTGGCGCTCGTGCTCGCGCTGGAGGGCGCGGTTCACTTTCTCAGCGAGGATCTTCATGGCGTCGGCGCCGGGCGTCATCTCGTCGGTGCGCCAGCGGCGGACGGCGGCGACGCCCTTGCGGTCCGCCTTGAGGGTCGGGATCGCGAGGATCTCGTCGACCACCGCGTTGAACATCGTCCAGACCTCTTCGATCTCGAATTCGACCTTCATCGGGCGAGCTCCTCTCGAGCGGAGACGCGCATCGTGCCGCGCCGACGCAGGAACCGCGTCGTCTGCGCATCGATGTGCGTGCCGAGGGCCTCGTTGAAGCGCTCGGCGTACTCGTCGAGGGCCTTCGTGCCCAGGTCGTGCTCGCGGCGCCACGCCCGGATGGCCTCCCGGGCCTCGGTGGACAACTCGACGTTGTCGAGCACCTGGGCAGAGACCAGCGCGAGGATGGCCTGGACCTCGTCCACGTTCAGGATGACGTTCATCGGCGCTCCTTATGCCTGCATGCCTGCCGAGCGGCTGCGGCGACGGAAGATGGCATCACGTTGGGACGCGCGGGCCACGACGTCAACCCGTCCGCGGTGCCGGAGGCGCCGGGAGGAGGGTCGTTCGAGGCACGGCATCGATGCTAGCGGCCCGTGAACTCCGGTGGTCGACGTTCGGCGAAGGCGCGCACGCCCTCGGCGCGGTCCGCCGTCGTCTGGAGGATCACGGTCAGGTCGAGCTCGTAGCGGAGCGCCTGCTGAAGGGGCATCTCGCTGCCGCGGTGGACCGCTTCCTTGGCGAAACGCGTCGCGATTGGGCCACGGTGCGCGATCGCCTCGGCGAGCTCCTGCGCCGCGCCCTCGAGGTCGGCGGCCGGGAGGACCCGCGAGACCAGCCCCATGGCGCCGGCCTCTC
>CADEHD010000043.1:0-3895 GCA_902827055.1 uncultured Chloroflexota bacterium
CGACCAGGCGGACCCCGTCGTCCACCGGATCCACGCCCAGGCGGGCCCAGGCCTGCTTCTTGACGGCCTCCGGGATCTCCGAGGCCGTCGAGGGGAGGTCGCGGATGTGCCCGATCGACGATTCGACGACGTACTCGGGGCCGAGGTACTGCGCGATGGTGCGCGCCTTCGCGGGCGACTCGACGATGACGAGCGCAGCGCCGTCGCGAGGCGCGCGCGAGCGTGCGGCGCCGGCCGCTGGAGTCGTGGGCGTGGTGGCGTCGGCGGGGCCGGCTGCGGCCTTGGACGCCCGAGTGCGAGTGGTCTTGCGCTGCGTGGTCACGCGGGGGTCACCTCGACTGCTCCGCTCGCCGGTTCGTAGCTGGCGGCGTCTTCGCGAATACGTGCGTACTGCATGCCGCCGACGTTTCGAACCAGTCCCTTGAGTTCGAGAAGCGCGAGCGTACCCGAGACCGTGGCTGCCGCCAAACCCGTGGTCCGGACCACCTCGTCGATGTGACGGGGATCACGAGCCAGGGCGGAGAGCAGCAGTTGCTCATCGCCGCTCGCTGGCGGGACGGCCCGACCGAAATCGAGCTGCGCGCCGAGCTTCGTCAGGTTCAAAGCCTCGAGGATCTCGCCCGCCGAGGAAATCGGGGTTGCCCCCTCCCTGAGCAGGGAGAGCGGACCTCGGGACTGCGGCGAGAAGATCGAACCGGGGACCGCGAAGACCTCGCGATTCTGTTCCGCGGCTGTACGTGCCGTGATCATAGACCCGCTTTTCAGGTCCCCCTCGATAATGAGCGTGCCCAGCGCTAATCCAGACATAATACGGTTACGCCTCGGGAAGAACTCAGCGCGCGGCTTGGTGCCCAGCGGGTAGTCCGTGACCAGCGCCCCGGACTCGGCAATGTCGCGCGCGAGTCCCGCGTTCTCTGGCGGGTAGATCGTGTCCAGCCCCGAGGCGAGGACCGCGATCGTGCGGCCGCCCGCATCCAGGGCGGCCCGATGGGCGATGGTATCGATGCCCCGCGCTAGCCCGGAGATCACTGTGACCCCGTTCACCGCGAGGTCGCGGGCCAGCTCGCTGGCCGCCTGGCGTCCGTATGCCGTCGCGCGGCGCGTGCCCACCACCGCGACGCCCCAGTCATCGGCGGGCGCGAGCGAGCCGCGCACGTAGATGACCGGCGGCGCGTCAGCGATCTCGCGAAGCAGCGAGGGGTAGGCCGCCTGTGGGCGCGAGAGGGCACGCACGCCGGCGCGCTGCAGGCGTTCGATCTCGCCGTCCGGGTCCGTGCGCTCGCGTTCGAGTGCCACCGCGCCCGCCGTGCGGACATCGAGGCCCGCCGCCTGGAGCTCCGCGCGCGAGGCCTGCCACGCCTCGCGCAGGGAGGGGAAGGCCGCCTCGAGGAGCGCGAATCGCATGCTGCCCAGCCGGTGCACGCGGTGCAACGCGACCCAGTAGGGCAGGTCGCGATCGGCCTCCGTGATGGCGCGCGAGCGATCGGCATCCTGCGTCACGCGCTCAGCGTACGCACGCCCTCGCCGGCGTGGCAAACGGAACGTGATGAAGGCGGCGGAGGCGCGGTGGCGAGGCAGGCGTTCGCGCGGGCGCGGATCGGCCGGGGCTACTCCGAGGCGGCCACCGGGACGTTCGCGTCCTCGGGGATCTCGATGACGCGCTCGATGCGCACGCGTTTCACACGCCGGCCCACCACCGAAAGGACGTGCAGGCGCAGGCCGTAGCGTTCGCCCACCACCTCGTCACCCGGCACCGCGAGCCGCCCGAGAAGCGAGACGGCGAGGCCGCCGACCGTGTCCACGTCCTCGTTCCCCACGGCGACGCCGAACAGGTCCACGAGCTCCGACAGCGCCAGACCGCCATCGACGATGCACTCGTCGTCGGAGACCCGCTCGACTTCGACCTCGGCGGTGTCGTACTCGTCGCGGATCTCGCCCACGATCTCCTCGAGGAGGTCCTCTACGGTGACGACGCCGGCAGTCCCGCCGTACTCGTCCACCGCGATGGCGAGGTGGACCTTGTTGCGCTTCATGTCGGCCAGCAACTCATCGGCGCGCTTTGTCTCCGGGACGAAGTAGGCCGGCCTCGAGATGTCCTGGAGGCGCGGGCGGATGTCGCCGGAGAGGAAGTACGCCAGGAGGTCCTTGGCGTAGACCACACCAACGATGTGGTCGATGTCCTCCTCGAACAGCGGGATACGACTGAATCCGGACTCCGTGACCACACGCAGCACATCGCCGACCGAGGCGTCGGTGGAGACCGCCGTGATGTCCGTGCGGGGCGACATCAACTCGCGGACCGTCTGGTCGGACAGCTCCAGGACGCCACGCATCATGCGGCGCTCCTCGATGAGTTGCTGGTCGTCGGCGTCGGGCGCCTCGAGGATGGCGAGCAACTCGTCGGCGACATCGGGCGGGCGCGGGCCTGTGCTCTGCCCGAGGGCGCGGAGGAGGAGCGAGGCGGGGAGACTCGCGAGCAACGAGATCGGCGAGAACACGAGCTGGATCCAGCGCGTGGGTGCGGCGAGGGCGACCCCCACCGCCTCGGGGCTCTGCGTGGCCAGCGCGCGCGCCGTCTGGCGGATGAGCGACACGGCGATGATTGAGCCCACGGTGGCGAGGCCGAGCGCGCCCAGGGCCGAGCGCTCGAGGCCGAGCACCACGTGCGACAGGATGGCCGTGCCGGCGATCGTCGTGACCGTCGAAGCCGTCGAGATCGCGGCGAGGATCGCCTGGCGATGCCGGATGTAGTTGAGCAGCAGCGTGCCGGAGCCGTTCTGCCCGATGCGCGTTCCGTGGACGCGGCTACGGCTGATGGCGATGATGCCAGCCTCCGCGGCCGAGGTCAGCGCGAGCAGCAGCGCGGCCACGCCGAGTAATCCCAGTCCGATGATGCGCGTTTCGTCCAAAGTCAGGCCCCCGAGGGGCCGTGCTCCTCCCCTGCGGTGGGACCGCGCTCGATATCGCGGGCGCGCGCGGGCACACCGAGGACCATCGTGTCCGCCGCGACGTCCCTCGTGACCACCGAGCCGGCGGCCGTGCGGGCCCGCGGACCGACGACGATCGGGGCGATGAGCAGCGAGTCGCTGCCGATAAAGGCGTCGTCGCCGACCGTCGTGCGGTGTTTGTCCACCCCGTCGTAGTTCACCGTGATCGTCCCCGCGCCGATGTTCACACCGGCGCCGATGTCGGCGTCACCGATGTAGGAGAAGTGGCCGACCGCCGTGCGCGCACCGATGCGCGACGCCTTTACCTCGGCGTAGTTGCCGAGGTGTGCGTCGGACTCGATGGTCGAGCCCGGTCGCACGTGGCAGTACGGGCCAATCGAGACGCGGTCGCCCAGCGTGGACGCCTCGAGGGTAGAGGCGCCGATCGCGCAATCCTCGCCGACCACCATGTCGTGCAAGACGGCGTTCGGGCCGATGCGCGTGCCGCGCCCAACGCGCGTGCTCCCGAGGAGGTGCACGCCCGGGAGAATCGTGGTGTCGGCGGCGAGGGCAACGGAGGCATCGATGTACGTCGTGGCCGGGTCGACCAGCGTGACGCCATCGAGCATGGCCCGCTCGCGGACGCGATCGCGCATGATCGCCTCGGCGCGTGCGAGCTCCAGGCGGGTGTTCACCTGCTGCGCCTCGGAGGGGTCATCCGTGGTGACCGTCTCCACCGTGGCGTCGCCCGCAATTGCCATCGCCACCGCATCGGTGAGGTATCGCTCGCCGCGCGGACTCGGCGTGAGCGCCTCGAGGGTGGGCCAGAGCCAGTCGGCGTTCGCCGCGTACAACCCCACGTTGACCTCGTCATAGGACGCGATCTCGTCGTCGGCGTCGGACTGCTCCACGATGGCGCGGACCCGGCCGTCCTCGCGCACCACACGTCCGTAGCCGTCGGGATACCA
>CADEHD010000043.1:3995-10186 GCA_902827055.1 uncultured Chloroflexota bacterium
CACCCCGCGGACGCGAGTGCATCGAGCACCAGGTGCAGCATCGGGCGCCCCGCGACCGGATGGAGGACCTTCGGGAGGGCGGAGTGCATCCGGGTCCCGCGGCCCGCGGCCAGCACGACAGCGGTCCACCCCGCGTGGGCGGTACTGGGAGGCTGGTCCACGGAGTTCACGGTGAGCACGCTGCCACCCCAACCGAACCGACGAGCGGCGGAGGTTCTAGCGGGTCCGCGGTGGGATGGTCAGCCTCGATGGTCGGCCCCCAGGGTCGACATCCCTTGGCGAGAGAGGCTCCGCCGAGGGCAGTGTAGAATCCGTTCGACGGCGCCACGTGCACGTTCGGAACGTGGCGCGGTGCCGCTGGGTACCGGCCAATTGTACACAGCCGTCCAGACCCTTCCCACCCTGGGATTTCCCGATCCATACGTGCTGATGGAGTCGAAGCCGCATGGCAATCACGGTCGACCAGCTTCGCGAGACGTTCTTGACGTATTTCGAGGGGCGTGGGCACCTCCGGATCCCCTCATCGTCGCTGGTCCCTCACGGTGACCCGACGCTGCTGTTCACGACCGCCGGCATGGTGCAGTTCAAGCCCTACTTCATGGGGCTGGAGGACCCGCCGGCGCGTCGGATGACCTCCGTCCAGAAGTGCTTTCGCACGACGGACATCGAGGAAGTCGGAGATGCCTCGCACCTGACGTACTTCGAGATGCTCGGCAACTTCTCCGTCGGCGACTATTTCAAGCCCCAGGCCATCGAGTGGGCCTGGGACTTCCTCACCAACGTCCTCGGTATCGACGGCGCGCGGCTGCTCGCGACCGTGTACGAGGACGACGACGAGGCGTTCGAGCTCTGGGCTGAGCGCGGCGTGCCGAGGGATCGCATCCACCGCTACACCGCCGAGCAGGGCAACTTCTGGGGCCCGCCAGGCGACTCGGGGCCGTGCGGCCCGTGCTCGGAGCTGCACTACGACTTCGGCGAGGTGCCGAACTGCCCACGCTGCGCCGACGGGACGTGCCATCCTGACGTCGGCTGTGGGCGCTTCCTCGAGGTGTGGAACCTCGTCTTCATGGCCTACTTCCAGGACGAGGACGGCACGCGCACACCGTTGCCCGCGCAGAACATCGATACCGGCGCCGGCCTCGAGCGGCTGGCGTGGGTGCTGCAGCAGGGCAACTCGGTCTACGACACCGACGAACTGCACACCCTCGTGACTGCCGTCGCCGAGATCGCCGGGCGGGCGTACGACCCCGACGAGTCGCCCGAGGTGGCACGCGCCCTCCGCTCCATGGCCGAGCACGCCCGCGCGATCGCCTTCCTCGTGAACGACGGCGTGCTGCCTGCGAACGAAGGCCGCGGGTACGTGCTGCGTCGCGAGCTGCGTCGCGCGCTCTACTTCGCGCACACCATCGGGATGCGCGAGCCGTTCCTGGAGCGGGCCGTGGATGTCGCCGTGGACGTCTCGAGTGCGCACTACCCGGAGCTCGTGCCGCAGCGTGCGTTCATTCGTCGCATCGCGGGCACCGAGGAGGCGCGCTTCCAGGCGACCCTCACCCGCGGGCTGGAGCTGCTGGACGACGTCATCTCGAGGGAACGCGAGTCGAAGCGGGTGCCGGGACGCGACATGTTCGTCCTCTACGACACCCACGGCCTGCCCCCCGAGCTGACCCGAGAGGTGGCGGCGGGCCTCGGCTTCGCCGTCGACGAAGCGGGCTTCGAGGCCGAGATGGCCGCCCAGCGGGAGCGGTCGCGCGGGGAGCAGTTCGGCGGGGACGCCGAGGCCGACCGGGCGCAGCGGTACGTCGCCCTGGCCAGCGCGCTGGGCCTCGAGTCGCGGTTCGAGGGCTACGAGACCATGGCACTCGACTCCACCGTCGGCGCCGTCCTCATAGATGGCCAGCGCGTCGAGCACCTCGAGACCGGCCAGCGCGGCGAGGTGGTGCTCGCGGCCACCGCCTTCTACCCCGAGGGAGGCGGGCAGGTCGGCGACCGCGGGGAGATCGTGACTCCGACCGGGCGGTTCGGCGTCGAGGACACGCAGCGCTTCGGCGACGTGATCGTGCACGTCGGCGCCGTCCTCGAGGGCGCCGTGGGTACCGGCGAGCCCGCGCGAGCGCTCGTGGACCCCGAGTGGCGACTTGGCTCGATGCGCAACCACACCGCCACCCACCTGCTCCACGCAGCACTGCGATCTCAGCTCGGCACCCATGTGCGACAGGCCGGGTCGTACGTGGGGCCCGACCGCCTGCGGTTCGACTACACGCACCCCGAGGCGCCGTCGCCAGAGGCGCTGCGCGCCGTGCAGCGCGTGGTGAATGCGCGGGTGCGCGACGACATTCGCCGCGAGACCCTGGAACTGCCGTTCGACCAGGCGATCGAGCGGGGCGCGATCGCCTTCTTCGAGGACCGCTATGCCGCCAACGTGCGGGTGGTCGAGTACTGCGCGCTGCCGGGCGATACGCACCACGGCCCCGGGGACCACGCCCACGGGGACCACGCGCACGGGGATGGTGACCACGATCACGGTGGCCACGGCGACCACGACGCCGATTCCCACGGCGCGGCGTGCTTCAGCCGCGAGTTGTGCGGCGGAACACACCTGCACTCAACCGGACAAGTTGGCATGTTTCAGATAGTGAGCGACAGCAGCATCGGCGCGGGGCTGCGCCGCCTTGAGGCCGTCACCGGCCCCGAGGCCGAGCGCCTGGTCGAGGAGCGTGCGGACATGGTCGCCGCGCTGTCGCAACGCTTCCGCGTCCCGGCGCTGGAGATCGGGGGGCGGATCGACGCGTTGGAGGCGCAGCTGAGCGAGGCCCAGCGCCGCATCGAGGAGCAGCGGCGCGCCGCCTCCTCCGGTGCCGCGGACAGCCTCGTCGATCGCGCGGAGCTGATCGGTGGCGTGCGCGTGCTGGGCGCCGTGGTCGAGGCAGAGACGTCGGATGACCTGCGCGCGATGGCGGACCGCCTGCGGCGGCAGCTCGGGAGCGCCGTCGTCGTGCTCGGGGCAGCGCCCGAGGGGCGGCCCGCGTTGCTGGTCGCGGCCACCGACGACGTCGTGGCGCGCGGTGTGCGCGCCGACGAGGTGGTGCGGGAGGGCGCCGCAGCCATCGGCGGGCGCGGTGGTGGACGACCGAACCTGGCGCAGGCTGGAGGCCGAGACGCGTCGAAGCTGGCGGAGGCAGTGGAAGTCGCGACGCGGCGCGTTCGCGAACTGCTGGGTACATAGCGAAGGCAGTCTTCGACCATGGCGACGTCACCTGCGGGCTGGCGGACTCGGGCGCAGGGAGCGCAGCTGGCGGCGCTCCGCCTCGCCTCGATGGCGGGCGTTGCGATCCGGGCCTGGGCGGCGCGGTCTGGGGCCTGGCTCGTGGCGTCCGCCCGGGACCTCGGTGGCACGCTGGAGGCCGGCCGACAACGCCTGGGGCCCGCGCTGACCGCGGGCCGTGAGCGCGCCGGCGTGTGGGCGCAGGTCGTGCGCACCGACCTCGGGGTCATCGCCGGGGGCGGCCTCGCGAGTGCCGCCCGTCGGGCGACGCCCCTCGCGCATGCCACGTGGCGAGGGCTCCGAGTGGCCGCGGTAACCGCCGCCGAGGCCACCCGCCGAGCGGGTAGAGAACTCCCCGCGCTGGTCGCGGGGATTGGAGCCGCACTCCCGCAACGCCAGCACACGTCCACGCTCGGGGCGCGCGTGCTCGCCGAGGGCGGGGACGACCTCGCCACGATCCTGGGGCGGATCGACGCCGCGGGCAGCCCTGACGTCGTGCTGGTCGTGCCCCGGGGCGTCGCTGCGCTCAGGACGCCCGCCGCGGGGACCCGTCCCGGGTGGCATGTGCGCCGGCGCGGGCTCGAGCTGATGGTGGTGGCGACCCGCGCCGAAGTGCGCGCCTACGCCGAGCAGACCGGGTTCGCCGCGGCCCGCACCTGGGGTGGGCTACCCGGCGCGCGCCGCGGTCTGTTGCCGGGCCTCGGAGTCACCGTCTGGCGCCCCGCGATCGCGATGATCGCCGGCCTCGGGGCCCTGGTGATGGGCATCGGATACGCCGTCCCCACCGCGCATGTCGAGATCGCTCCACCCTCGGAGCCGATCGAGCAGGAGGTGCAGCTGCGCATCAACCCGCTCGCCGCCGGCGTGGACGTCCGAGGGCTGACCGTGCCCGCGACGACCGTGCAGCGCACCGTCCGCGCCTCCGTCAGCGTTCCGACGACCGGCACGGCGCGCGTCGGCGACCGCCCTGCCGGCGTCCGCCTCGAGTTCGCGAACGAGGGCACGAGCGCCATCGAAGTGGCCACCGGCACCGTCGTCCGCGACGAGGCACGGCGGGGCTTCAGCACTGTGAGCGCCGTGCGCGTCGAGCCGGGCGCCACCGCCGAGGTCGACGCGATCGCCCTGCGACCGGGTAGCGGTGGCAACGTCCCCCCGCAGACCCTCCGGTCGATCGAGGACCGGCCTGCTAGCCTCGCCGTGACGAACCCGGCACCGGCGCGCGGCGGCTCCGACCGGCCCACTGCCGGTGTCAGCCAGGCAGATGTCGATCGCGCGCGCCAGCAGGCCGAGGGCGTGCTCGCGCGGGTGGCAGCGAGGCAGATCGCGGCCGAGCACGAAGGCGGACTCGTCGTCGGCGAGTCGATGACGATCGCGATCATCGCCTCGGAGCCGCTGATGCAGCTCGAGGAGGCGGCTGAGTCGTTCGTCGCCGAGTACGTCGCGCGCGTCTCGGTGGTGGTGGTACCGCCGGAGGCCACGCGCACCTTCGCCGAGCGCTACCTCGCGGACCGCGCGCCGAACGGCCGCGAGCTCGTGCGCGGCGCCTCGACAGTACGTGTCATTGGGGAGCCCTCGAGCGACGGCGGTCGGATCGTCGCCGACGTCGTGCTGACCGGTGCGACCGTCGCGAAGCTCGACCGCGACGCCATGGCCGAGGCGATCGCCGGGGCGAGCGCTCCAGACGCGCAGGCCGCCCTGCGCGAGCGGCTGCGACTCGCCTCGGACCCCGGGGTCACCATCAGCCCCGCCTGGTTGCCGTGGCCGTGGCTCCCGAGCCGGTCGAGTCGCATCACGTTCGCGGTCACGCCCGCGCCGAAGGCCACCGCGACGCCCAGCGCACCCGTGGCCGGCAGCGCCGGCGCACCGTGAGGTGGCTGGGCATCGACCCGGGCGAGGCGCGCGTCGGGATTGCCGCCTGCGACGAGGATGAGCGGATCGCGGTACCCATCGAGATCGTGCCGGCCGCCGCGGCGTTCCCGGCGATCCGCGCGATCGCAGCTCGCGAGGGCGTGGGCGGTATCGTGATCGGCCTCGCCGTGTCGATGGACGGCTCCGAGGGGCCACAGGCCGAGCGGGCTCGCCGCCTGGGCGAGCGACTCGAACGAGCGCTGTCGTTGCCCGTAGCCTATGAGGACGAGCGGCTGACCTCGACGGCCGCGGAACGCGACCCGCTGGGAGGCAGGTCGCGCGGGCCGCGTGACGACGTCGCTGCGGCGCTGATCTTGCAGCAGTTCATTGACCGCCGGCGGCTCGCGGCCGCTCGGATGGTCTGACCGTGGCCACGACGGACGAAGCGCAGGAGGCGCCTTGAGCCGGAAGCAGACGATGCGGGTATCGATGTCCGGTGTCGTGCGATTGGCGATCGCGCTGGCAGTGATCGCTGTTGCGGGCTGGCTCATGGGGGACAGCGCGACCGGGGCCGCCGCGCGACTGCGCGAGGTCGCGCCGCCGGCGGGCGAGCCGATGGACACGTCGCGGTTCGTGCGCGTGGTCGTGCCGCAGGGCAGCTCAGGCGACGCCATCGCCACGCTGCTCGCCGAGGCAGGCGTCCTCTCGGATGCGCAGCGCTTCCGCGCCGTGCTCGCGAGCAGCGGCGCCGCCTCCGAGCTGCAGGCCGGGTGCTACGAGCTCCATCCCCGCACGCCCGCGCTCGAGGTCATCCGCCGCATGCGCGACGGGCTGACGACCACGCGCACGCTCGTCGTGCCGGAGGGCCTCCGTCCGGAAGAGGTGGCCGAGCGAGGCGTCGCCGCCGGCATCGGGACCCCCGCCCAGTGGGCTGCGGCCCTGCGCACCGTCGAGGCGGAGCCGGGCCCGGCCGGCCGTCCCGCGTCGGCCTCGCTGGTGGGGTACCTCTTCCCCGCCGCGTACGGACTCGAGTGCGACACCACCCCCGAGACGCTGGTCCGCGCGATGGTGCGCACGTTCG
>CADEHD010000043.1:10196-11391 GCA_902827055.1 uncultured Chloroflexota bacterium
CAGCGCGTCGGCCTGACTCCGCACGAGGTGGTCACACTCGCCTCGATCGTCGAGCGGGAGGCCGTGCAGAAGGAAGAGCGACCGACGATCGCGTCCGTCTACCTCAACCGCCTCGACGACGACATCGGGCTCCAGGCCGACCCCACCGTGCAGTTCGCCGTCGCGAATCCGGACTCCGTGGCGCGGTTCGGGTGGTGGAAGCGCGAACTGACCGTCACCGACCTCGCGAACCGGTCGCCGTACAACACGTACGTGCACGTCGGCCTGCCACCTGGACCGATCGCGGCGCCCGGACTCGACGCCATTCTCGCGACCGTGCGACCGGAGCAGACCGAGTACCTGTACTTTGTGGCAAAGGGCGACGGCTCGCACGTCTTCTCGAGGACGTTCGCGGAGCACAGCCGGAACGTCGCCACCTACCAGCGCCCGTGAGCCTGCCGATGACCCCTCCATGACTCAGCGCATCGCCCTGATCGGTCACCCCGTGGCGCACTCTCTGTCGCCAGCGTTCCAGCAGGCGGCGCTCGACGCCCTCGGCGTGGACGCGCGCTACGAGGCGTGGGACCTGCTGCCCGAGGAGCTCCCGATGGCTGCCGAGCGACTCCGGTCTGCGGAGTTGCTCGGTGCCAACGTCACCGTGCCGCACAAGCAGGCGATGCTGCGCCTCGTCGACCGCCCCGACGCGCTCGTCGAGCGGGTCGGCGCGCTCAACACGATCGTGCGCCGCGACGGCCTGCTCCACGCCACGAACACCGACGTCTCGGGCGTGCTGAGCGCCCTCGAGGCGGCCGGGGCGAGCCCGCGGGGGCTGCGCGTCGTGCTGCTGGGCGCGGGCGGGGCGGCGCGCGCCGTCGTGGTCGCGATGCGCGTCGCGGGCGCGTCCTCGATGGTGGTCGCGAATCGGACTCCCGAGCGCGCGGCCAGCCTCATCGAGCTGGGCGGCGCCGCCATGCCCGTGGCGACGTGCGCCCTCGACGAGCGCGATCCGGCCCTCGAGGCTGCGATGGCCGCCGCGGATCTCGTGGTGCACTCCACCACGCTGGGCATGACTCACGGACCGGACGAGCACGCCACGCCGGTTTCGGCGCGGCTCTTCCATCCCGGCCAGGTCGCGTTCGACCTCGTGTACGTGCCGGAGCGGACCCCGTTCCTCGCGGCTGCCGAGGCGGGGGGCGCGCGCCCCCTCGGCGGGCTG
>CADEHD010000044.1 GCA_902827055.1 uncultured Chloroflexota bacterium
CATCGCCCGCGCCGCGCCGGCACCCCCCTCGGACGGCGCCACGAGGTAGGCGGCGTCGGCGGACACGCCGTACCCGGCGAGCTCCGCGAGGGGCACGGCGCCGCGCGCGAGCGCATGGCCCAGCTCCTCGAGGACCAGCACCCCGGCACCTTCCGCCGGGCTGAACCCGTCCCGGTCTCGGTCGAAGGGCCGACTGGCGCGCTCTGGATGCTCGTTGTTGGACGTCGCAAGCGCCCGCATCGCCGCGAACCCCGCGAGCCCCAGCTCGCTGATACCCGCCTCGGCACCCCCGGCGAGCATCACGTCCGCGCGTCCCGACCGAATCACCTCGCCCGCGTCGCCGATCGCCTGGGTGCCCGCGGCGCAGGCGGTGGTCACAGTGTTGGTGTACCCCAGCAAGCCGAGCTGAATCGTCACGTTGGCCGCGGCCATGTTCGGAAGCATCTTCGCCATGAACAGCGGGTCCACCTTCAGCCCGCCGCGCTGCACGATCGTGCGCATCGCCTCATCGGTGTTCGGCAGCCCGCCGCCCCCGTTGCCCATGACAATCCCGATGCGGCCTCGGTCCATCGAGTCCAGCGCGAGGCCGGACTGCGCCACGGCCTGGCGCGCCGCCGCCACCGCGAACTGGCTGAACCGCGCCATCCGACGCGCGTCGCGGCGATCCATGAACACGGTCGGATCGAAGTCCTTGACCTCGCCACCGGTCTGCGCGGGGCAGTTCGTCGGATCGACCAGCGACAAGCGCGCGCTCCCAGACCGCCCCTCGACGGCTGCCTGCCACGTCGACGCCACGTCGTTCCCCAGCGGCGACACGGCCCCCAGCCCGGTGACCACGACCCGCCGCCGCCCCGGCACGCCCGTGCTGGTCATGGTTCCCTCCCGAAGAACGTCTGACAGCTTCGCCTCATGACCGTCGGAAGATACGACTACCGAAGCCCGAGGGCATGGTCGCCGGTGATACCAAGGATGGCCTCGCGGGCCTCCGCCACGGTGTACAGACTCCCCACCACGAGCACGGACGCGCGATCGCCGCCGACCTCCCGCGCTCGCTCGATGGCGGATGGGACATCCGGGGCGGTCTGCGCCAGCCCGCCCTGGCTGCTGAACGCCCGCGCGACCTCGACGGCCGGCGCCGCCCGAGGCGATGCCGGGGGGGCCGCGATGATGGTGTCGGTCACCGCCAGCAGCTCGCGAGCCACGGCCTCGATGTCCCGCCCGGCGAGCATGCCCACCACCAGGACGCGCGGCCGAGGCACACCCACGGCCTCCACGGTGTCGCGAAAGCGCCGCGCGGCCAGCGGGGTGTGCAACCCGTCCACGATGAGCAGCGGGCTCCGCCGCAGCACCTCGAAGCGTCCGGCCAGTCGCGCGGCGCGCACGCCCCGGGCGACGGCGTCGGCCGGCAGCGCCTCCCCGGTCCGTTCGAGCGCCAGCTCTGCGGAGCGCACGGCGGTGGCGATGTTCTCTCGCTGGTGCGGCCCTACGAGGGACGACTGCAGCCCGCGATATGTGGCCAGCGGCGTGCGGAGGTCGAACCGCTGCTCCTCGAGGTTCTGGCTCACGACGCGGATCGCGCACTCCTCGGGTACGGCGTGCAGCACGGCGCCTGCCTCGCGGGTCCGCGCCCGCACCACGTCCAGCGCCGACTCCCGCATCGGGGCCGTCACGACCTCGCATGGGCCGGTGATGATGCCGGCCTTCGCCCGCGCGATCTCGGGAATGGTGTCGCCGAGGATCGCAGTGTGCTCGAGGTCGATCGGCATGATCACCGCCACCTCCTTCGAGGCGACCGCGTTCGTGGTGTCGAGGCGCCCACCGAGCCCGACCTCGAGCACCTGCCAGTCACACCCGACGTCCGCGCCCGCCAGCCACCCGAGGACCGTGAGCAGCTCGAAGTAGGACCAGCCCTGCGTTGCGGGGTCATCCAGCAGGATGCGGGCGTGCTGCGCGAATGTGCCGTACTCGATGGGCGCGCCGTCGATGGCGACCCGCTCGCGCGCCTGGTGCAGGTCCGGGCTCGTGAGCAGCAGCGTGTGCTTGCCCGCGGCACGCAGGATCGACTCGGTGAGCGTGGCGACGGAGCCCTTCCCCTTGGATCCGGCCACGTGCACTGTGTGGCGACGGTCGGGCCGGCCCCGCCCCTCGAGGTATGCGGTGATGTGGGCGATATCCCACTTCCGCGCCTCGGCGGCGTTGCCGGTACGCTCGAACCCGCCACGCGCCAGGAGCGCGCGCACCGCCTCGATGTACCCGTGGAGCCCCGCCTCGTCCGCGACCATCGCTGGAGTGTAGGTCCGCGCCACGAGGGTCGGGGTGCTGCCGACCGTAGCAGGACCTCCTCCCCAGGCGAGGCCGGTCCTGCTACGGTCGATTGATGGTGAACCTCGAACACACGGACCAGCGCTGGACGCCCGCCAGCGCGCGCCGCGACCACTCGCTCGCACGCCTCGACGGTGCGCTGGTGGGCGAGGACGTGCGGCTCCACGTCGAGCTGGGCCCGCGCAACCACGTCGGCTCGACGTACTTCCGTCTCTACCTCGTCACGGGGGAGCTCGGCCCGCTGGTCGAACCGGTGGTATTCGGCCTCCAGAACGAGGGGCCGTACCCGGGCTACAACTGGCTCGAGATCATCGAATGGCGTGACCTGCTCACGCTCGCCGACGGTCGATCCGTCGAGGTGCCGGCGGGCATCGAGCGCCTCGTCTTCCAGCGACTGGGGGACCTGGTGCCGCCCGGCGGCCACCTGATGGCCGAGTACGACTCGCCCTCCCGCGTCGTCACGGCCCGAGCGCTCTACATGAAGGTGCCGCCGATCGCGACGCCGCTCGGCGCCCTCCTCGCGGCAGCCGGCTGCGGCGTCGCCTTCAAGGACTGGTACATCTCGGAAGGCGGCCGCGAGGGGCCGCGCAAGCTACAGGGGTTCCGCGCCCTCGACCGGGAGCATTCCCGGGTTCGCACCGCCGAGATGGTCGCTACTCTCGAAGCGTTCCTGGAGCGCAACGACGACCTCGACTGGGACGTCCTGGCACAGTGCCGCCCCATCGCGGATGAAGCGCTCACCGCTCTGCGACAGGATCTCGACCGCCGTAAGGGATAACCAGTAACCGCAGGCGTTCGTAAGAACGTCGTGCGATAGCATCAAGATGTCAGGCTCCGGGCGTCTCGCCTCGCTGATGCGCGCCCGCGCCGCCAGTTCACCGCACGCATGCGCCTCGCGGTTACCACCGCACACGGGGCGCGAGATCGACGCACGGAGGATCCCGGATGCCGCAGACCCTGAGCGTGATTAAGGCCGATGTCGGCGGGTACGTCGGTCACTCGGCGATGCACGAGGACGTCATGGACGCCGGCCGCGAGGCGACCGCTCGTGCCGTCCAGTCCGGGCTCCTCATCGATGCGCACGTCTCGTCCTGCGGCGACGACATGTTCCTGATCATGTCGCACGACCGTGGCGAGAACGACGAGGCCATCCACAAGCTCGCCTGGGACGCCTTCGTCGCGGGTACCGAGGCGGCGAAGAAGCTCAGCCTCTACGGCGCCGGGCAGGACCTGCTCGTCGACGCCTTCTCTGGCAACATCCGCGGCGCCGGCCCGGGCTCGGCAGAACTCGAGCTCGAGGAGCGCCCCTCGGAGCCGATCATCGTCCTCATGGGCGACAAGACGTCAGCCGGCGCGTTCAACCTGCCCTTCTACAAGATGTTCGCCGACCCGTTTAACACGGCTGGGCTCGTGATCTCCGAGTCCCTCCACGACGGCTTCGCCTTCGAGGTGCACGACGTCAAGGAGCACCGCAAGATCGTCTTCAACTCCCCCGAGGAGCTCTACGACCTCCTCGTCTTCATCGGGTCCCCCTCCCGCTTCGCCATCAAGCGCGTCATCGCGCGCCAGACCGGCGAGGTCGCAGCCGTGTCGTCGACCGACAAGCTCTCCCTGATCGCCGGGCGCTACGTCGGCAAGGACGACCCCGCGGCGGTGATCCGCTGCCAGGGCGCCTTCCCCGCCGTTGGCGAGGTCCTCGAGCCGTTTACGCACGCGTGGATCGTCGAGGGCTTCATGCGCGGCTCGCACTACGGGCCCCTGATGCCGGTGTCTCGCGTGCAGGCCACGCCCGCCCGATTCGACGGCCCGCCCCGCGTGGTCGCGCTGGGCTTCCAGCTCGCCCAGGGCAAGCTCGTCGGCCCCCGCGACATGTTCGATGACGTCTCCTTCGACAACGTGCGCCAGGAGGCGAACCGCGTGGCGGACCACCTCCGCAAGCACGGCCCCTTCGAGCCGCACCGCCTGCCCCTCGACGAGCTGGAGTACACGACGATGCCCGCCGTGGCCGCCAAGATGTCGAGCCGCTGGGAGGCCATCGGCAGCTAGCCAGACCTGACCGCGCAGGAGGCGCCGTGGAGCCGCGGATTACCCTGGTCACCCTTGGTGTCCGCGACCTCGACGCCTCCCGCGCCTTCTATCGCGATGGTCTCGGCTGGCCCATGAGCAGCGTCAGCAACGATGACGTCGCGTTCTTCCGCACCGGTGGGGTCGTCCTCTCCCTCTACCCGCGTCACCTCCTCGCCGACGACGCGGGCGTGCCGTCGGACGGAGCGGGCTTCCCGGGCTTCGCCCTCGCCCACAACGTCGCGTCGAAGGACGTCGTTGACGAGGTCCTTCGCACAGCCGTCGGTGCTGGCGCCCGCCTCGTGAAGCCCGCAGTCGATGTCTTCTGGGGCGGCTATTCCGGGTATTTCGCGGATCCCGACGGCTTCCTCTGGGAGGTCGCGTGGAACCCCGGCTTCCCGCTCGGTCCCGACGGCACGATGCAGGTCCCCGACTAGCCGAGGCAGAACCCGTTCGATGTCCGACCTTCGCCTGATCCTCGCCTCCTCCAACGCCGGCAAGGCGCGTGAGTTCCGAGCGCTGATGGAAGGCAGCGGCTGGACGCTGCTCCTCCCGGCCGAGGCCGCGCTCGGGCAGCTCGATGTCCCGGAGGGTGCGCGCTCCTACCTCGAGAACGCGACCCTCAAGGCGGTGGCCTACGCCCGCGCCGCTGGCATCCCCGCCCTCGCCGATGACTCGGGCCTCGAGGTGGAAGCGCTCGGCGGCCGCCCCGGCGTGCTGTCCGCCCGCTTCGGCGGACGGCGCGCGACGTCTGACCGCGACCGCTTCGAGTACCTCCTCCAGCTTCTCGAGGGCGTACCGCCCGCGCGCCGCGGCGCGCGCTTCCGAGCGGTCCTCGTCCTCGCGGAGCCCGGCGGCCGCGTGCACCCCCGCGAGGGCACCATCGAGGGCCGTATCGCCACCGCTCCCCGCGGCGCAAACGGATTCGGCTACGACCCCGTATTCGAGCTCCCGGACGGCCGCACGATGGCGGAGCTTGGCGAGGAGAAGCAGGCGATCAGCCACCGAGCGCTCGCCATGCGTGCGATGATGGAGGTCCTGCGCGACCTCGAGGCGGGCCACTCCGCCTGATCTCGCTCGCGCGCACGGACCCCAGCCCGGAGGTGGCGCGATGACCTCTGCAGCCTCCGACCAGCCGCCTGCCCTGGCGGACCGCTTCGGCCGCCTGCTCCGCGACCTCCGCATATCGGTCACCGACCGATGCAATTTCCGTTGTCGCTACTGCATGCCGCGCGAGGTCTTCGGACCGTCGTTCGAGTTTCTCCGCCGCGACGAGATCCTCAGCTTCGAGGAGATCACGCGACTCGCCCGCATCTTCGCCAGCGTCGGAGTGCGCAAGGTGCGCCTCACCGGCGGCGAGCCGACGCTGCGCGCTGAGCTCCCGACGCTCATCCGCATGCTCAGCGCCATCGAGGGCCTCGAGGTCACGCTGACGACGAACGGCTCGCTGCTCGCGCACCAGGCGCAGGCGCTGGCCGACGCCGGGCTGCGTCGCATCACGGTCAGTCTCGATTCGCTCGACGACACCGTGTTCCGCGCGATGAACGACATGGACTTCCCGGTACGCCTCGTCCTCGAGGGCATCGACTCTGCGGTGCGGGCGGGCATCGCCCCGATCAAGGTCAACGCCGTGATCCGCCGCGGCGTCAACGAGCACACGCTCCTCGACCTCGCGAGGCACTTCCGTGGCTCCGGCCACATCCTGCGCTTCATCGAGTACATGGACGTCGGCACCACCAACGGCTGGCGGATGGACGAGGTGGTACCCGGCAGCGAGGTCGTTGCGCGCATCTCCGCCGAGATGCCGCTGGTCCCCCTCGAAGCCAACTACCGCGGAGAGGTCGCGCAGCGCTGGGCCTACGCGGACGGGAGCGGCGAGGTTGGCGTGATCACCTCGGTGACGCAGCCGTTCTGCGGCGATTGCACTCGAGCCCGGCTCACCGCCTCCGGCGAACTCGTCACCTGCCTCTTCGCCTCGCACGGGCTCGACCTCAAGGCGTCCCTCCGCGACGGGAGCTCCGACGCCGACCTCGAGCGGGTGATTCGCGGCGTCTGGTCTGAGCGCGACGACCGCTACTCGGAACTACGCTCCGAAGCCACGCGCGACCTGCCCCGCCTCGAGATGTCTCGGCTGGGCGGCTAGCCGTGACCACGCCCGCCGGCTCCGCCGGCAAGCAGGACACGCTCTCCCACGTGGATGCCGAGGGCAACGCCCGCATGGTCGACGTCTCTGCGAAGGCGGTCACCACGCGCCAGGCCACCGCGCGAGGGCGCGTGCTGATGCGTCCGGAGACTCTCGCGCAGATCGTGGACGGCACGAACCCGAAGGGGGACGTCCTCGCGGTCGCGCGCGTCGCCGGGATCATGGCCGCCAAGCGCACGCACGAGCTGGTCCCACTCTGCCACCCGCTCCCCATCTCCGGCATCGAAGTGCGCCTCACGCCCAGCCCGGGCGCCGACGCGGCCACCCTGGAGATCGAGGCGACGGTGCGCACGTCCGCACAAACAGGCGTCGAGATGGAGGCCCTCACCGCGGTCTCCGTGGCGGCGCTCACGGTCTACGACATGTGCAAGGCCGTCGAGCGCGGCATGACCATCGAGGGGGTGCGCCTGGTCGCGAAGTCCGGCGGCGCCTCCGGCGACTACCACGCCGAGTAGCGCCGCCACGCTGCTGCGGGCGATGCCCGCGAGCCCCTTCAGCGCCGATTCCCTTCCGTACCTATCTGTAGCGCACCTCTGTAACGTGCCTGCTGAGCGCTCACCTGCGCCCTCGTGTACGATCTGTCCATGGCCATTTCCACTCGTTCCGAGGCTGCTGAGAAGGCTGCGCTTGCGCGCCGCGCGAGCCGCCGCATGGCTTCGCTCTCGACCGGCCAGAAGGACGAGGCCCTCGCCCGCATCGCCGATGCGCTGATCGCCGAAACCCCGCGGATCCTCGAGACCAACGCCACCGACGTCGCGCGCGGCCGCGCCAAGGGGCTGACCGAGTCGTTCGTCGATCGGATGGTCCTCACCGAAGACCGCGTCGCCGGCATTGCTCGCGACACCCGCGCGGTCATCGCGCTGCCGGACCCGGTCGGCGAGACCATCGACATGGCAACGCGGCCCAATGGCCTCCAGATCGGGCGGATCCGCGTACCCCTGGGCGTCGTCGGCGCCATCTTCGAGTCCCGGCCCAACGTCACGGTCGACATCGCGGCGATCTGCCTCAAGAGCGGGAACGCGGTCGTCCTGCGGTCGGGCTCCGACGCGCATGCAACCTCTTCCGTCCTCGCGTCGGTCGTCGCCCAGGCCGCCGAGGCGTCCGGTCTGCCCGCCGGCGCCTTCCAGTTCATCGAGTCAACGGACCGCGATGAGGTCGGCGCGATGCTCCGCGCCCACGAGTCAATCGACCTCCTCATTCCCCGCGGTGGCGCCGACCTGATTCGCCGCGTCCGCGACGAGGCCCTCATGCCCGTCGTCACTGGCGGCATCGGTGTCTGCCACACGTACGTCGACGCGGGAGCCGACCTCGACATGGCGACGCGGATCGTGGTCAACGCGAAGACGCAGCGCCCCTCCGTCTGCAACGCGATGGACACCCTGCTCGTGCACGTCGACGCCGCCAGCGCGCTCCTCCCGCAACTCGCCGAGGCACTCGGCGCGCGAGGCGTGACGCTCCACGTCGACCGTCGCGCGGCCGCCCTCGTCGGGAGCGCCGCCCCCACGTTGCCCACGGACCCCGCCGACTACGACCGCGAGTGGCTCTCCCTCGATTGCTCCGTCCGCGTCGTCGACTCCCTCGATGACGCGCTCACGCACATCGAGGATCACGGCAGCGGGCACTCGGAGGCCATCGTCACCGAGTCCTATGCCGCTGCCCAGCGCTTCCAGCGCGAGGTCGACGCTGCCGCGGTGTTCGTCAACGCCTCGACCTACTTTCACGACGGCGCACAGTTCGGCCTCGGCGTCGAGGTTGGGATCTCCACGCAGAAGATGCACGCGCGCGGTCCAATGGGCCTGCGCGAACTCACCTCGTACAAGTGGGTGGTGCTCGGCAATGGTCAGACCCGGGCCTGACGCCCGGCGCACGGATTCGCAGTCGGTTTCACAGGCAGTCATCACCCGGGTTCCGCACGAGCAGGAGGCAGCGTGGCAACGTTCCGATTCGAGCGAGAGGCGCGCACGCCCTACTCCGAGTCCTACTCCGTCGAGGATGCCGACCACTCTCTGGGTCGCATCGAGCTGCACTTCACCTCATCCGTCACCTTCGGCACGCTGATGGTGCACGAGTCCGTCACCGACGAGGAGATCCAGGACCTCATCGGCGAGATCGACGAGCAACTCGTCATGACCGCCGATCCCTATCGCGAGGACCTCGTCGTCACCGTCTGGCGCGGCGAGGAAGTCGGCGTCTTCGCTGACGACTCCGACGACGAGGATGACGACGACGACGAGACCTACGAGGAAGATGACGACGAAGCAGGTCAGCCCAACGGCCGCGGCTAGTTCGCCAGCCGTGCCGGCGTGATCCGCGCGGTCCTCCTCGATCTCGACGGCACGCTCGTCGACTCCCTGGCGGCGTGGGGCGAGGCCTTTGGCGACGCGATCGCGCTGGGCCAGCAGCAGTTGCCCGCCCTCGCCGAGCTCTCCGACGGGCCCCGCGCGCACGTCGAGTTCTTCCGCCCGCTCGTCCGCCGCGCGCACCACGAGGCGGGCGGCGGCGAGTGGCAGCGTGCCTTCCTCCAGCGGGGGTTCAACCTCCTGCTGGAGCAGTTCGGGAGCACGGACCCCGCCCTCGCCGAGCGCATGTTCGCGCGCTATGAGGCGGCGTGGCCCCAGCACACGCGCCTGTACCCGGAGATCCCGCCGCTCCTCGACCGCCTCGCCCAGCGGTACCGACTCGCGATCGTCTCCAACGGGCTCGGCGTCGAGCAGCGTCAGAAGATCGGCCCGCTCGGCCTGGACCGCTATTTCGAGGTCGTCGCGATCTCGAGCGAGGTCGGCGCGCGCAAGCCCGAGCCCGCGATCTTCCGCCACGCCCTCGACGCCCTCGGGATAGCGCCCGGCGAGGCGATCCACGTCGGCGATGACCTCGGTGCCGACATCGTCGGTGCGCGTGCCGCCGGGCTCGCCGCTGGTGTGTGGGTCAACCGCGCCGCGGGCCTGCTCGAGGAGCAGCGCGCGCCCGATGGCCTCGGGGCCCACTTCGAGCTGCCCGACCTCGAGGGCCTACCCGACCTCATCGAGGCGCTCGCTACGCCGGGCGCGGCCCTCGATGAGCGCGCGCCCCGACCTCACCGCCGCCCCCCACACCCCGAGTAGCCGCATACCGGACAGAGCTGACACCCCTCGCCAAAGACGAGCGGCCCCGCGCAGTCCGGGCAGCGCGGCCCGTACGCCATCACCCGCCGCAGTCGACGCAGCGGCGCCGCATCCGCCGGTACCGTCGAAGCCTCCAACACCGCTGTCTGCGTCGCGCCCCCCACAGCGTCGACGCGTCCCGCCGTCTCGACCACCAGCGTGTACGCCATGACTCACCTCTCGCCCCGCCCCGCCTCGCGGCCGGAGCGGCAGAGTCGCACCCGCGCATCGCGGTGCGAACGCCTGTTCTGACCTGAGACTATCAGAACGGCTGTGCTAGTCAACGGGGGCACGTCACTGGCGGCCGAACAGCGAGGCGCCTCGGGCTCAGGGGCCCCCGCGCGAGCCGGCTAGTCGCCCGTCATGGCTCGCGCGATCGCCGCGAGCGTGCCGTCATCGAGCGGCGCCAGGTACGAGGCCCCGGCGTTCTCGTAGACGTGCTCCTCCGACGCGGGCCCCGCAACGACGGCGCTCACCCGCAGGTCCGTGAGCGCCCACCCGAGCGCCGCCTGCGCCACCGACCGGGGCCGCCCGTCCAGCAGGAACTCGAGGGCGTCCCGCACCGGGGCATCGCCATGGGCCAACCGCCCGCCCGCGAGCGGCGAGCACGCAAGCACGCCCACGTCGGCGGCATGCGCGGCGGCGAACACGGCGTCCACGCCGGTCGGCTGGCGGAGCTCCAGCAGGTTGAACGGCACCTGCACGATCTCCACGCCACCATCGAGGATCGCGGACAGCGCCTCGCTCATCTCGGACGTGGCGACTCCCACGGCCTTCGCGACGCCCGCGAGTGCCAGCGACTGCACCTCGCCGAGATCGGCGCCGGGCGCGTTCGCGAGATATGCGTCGAAGTAGTCGAGGCCGAGCGTTGCCATGGCCGCCTCGACGCTCTCGCGGTTCGTCGCCCCAACGCCCACGACCAGCAGCTGCGAGCGCAGCGGCTTCAGCGCCAGAGCCAGCGCGGCGAGCTGCGCGGGAGACCCGGTATCCACTTCCACCACGTTCGACCCGACGAGCGCGGCAGCGCGGATCACCTCCGCGGCCGCCGCCGCGGGGAGCCGCTCGAGGCTGCGCAGCCCCAGCCCGACCTCCGCCGCCATCATGTGCGTCCGGCCCAGCCTTCGATACTGCATGCCCACCTCGATCTCACCACACCGCGCTCGCACTACACGCGATCGCGCACGCCGCCGCGGCCGTCAGCCGCGGTCCGGCACTCGATTCGCCATCCGACCCCGAAGCACCCGAGTCCCCCGGCCCGCACCCAGTCAGCGCTCCGCCTTCGACCATCGGCCACGCCGGGGACGCCGACACAGCGCCGCGGCGCCCGGGACCGTAGGATGCTGCCATGTCCACTCTCTTGCGTCTGCTCCTCATCGCCGGGCTCGGGCTCTCGGCGCTGATGATCTTCCTGGGGCCGCGTCGCGCCCGACGCTTCGGCAAGCAGCTTCGACTTGCGGGTTTCATCTACGTCGCGGCGGTCCTGGCGTCCGCCGCGCTCCGCGTCAGCGGGGTCATCGAGGGGTTGTAGCAGGCTCGCCGCCCCACTGCTGCTCCAGGATCCGCGCCCGACGCTCCACGTGAAGCACGAGCCGCGGGTCGGGGCACCGCGAC
>CADEHD010000045.1 GCA_902827055.1 uncultured Chloroflexota bacterium
CCGCGCCGGCGCCGTTCGCTCCGCGCTAGTCCCGCTCCCGTTCGCAGAGGACCATCGTGATGCGCCCATCGACGCGCGTCAGGACGAGCGTGTGCACGGGATCGCCCCCGGCGAGCCGCGCGTTCAGCCGCCGCTCGATGAGGTTCGTATCGACGGGGGCGCCGCGCCGCGTGACCTCGATGCGGCCCGTGCCGGCGGCCCTGAGCAATTCGCGTGCGCCCCGCTCCGAGAAGCCGCGCTCCGCGAGGACGCGGAACCGCCTCGTGAACGGGCTCGCGGTCGGGGCGTCCGAGGAGAGGTACGCCACCTCCTCGGCGATTTGCCACGCGCCGAGCGCGCGCGCCAGCCGCCGCACGAGGCCCGCCCGCCCGATACCCGGATCGGGATCGTAGAGGTACGCCCCGACCGGTCGCACTTCGGCGGGGAGGTCCGGCTCGGTCGCCGCGTGGGCCAGCGATGCGCCTGCCGGGAGCGCTGTCGCGCGCACGGTGCCGGGCGTCGCCGCGCTTCCGAGCCACAGCACCGTCTCGATCAGGCGTCCGTGGAGGCTGATGAACTCGACCTCGGCGTCTGCGGGCAGCAGGTCGCGGTCGATGCCCGGGGCGAGCTTGATCCCGGCGGCACCGAAGCGGCGAGCCACCTCGATGGCGGTGGCGAGGGGTGGCGACCACGCCCGCGGGTCGAGGCGCCGCCCCGTTGAGTCGCGCCGCCCGGGGTCGAGCCACGCGGCATCCGCCTCGAGCGGCGGCGCCCACGCCGTGAGGTCGGCGCAGCGGGTGGTGACGCGCGACGCCACGCCGCGCGCGTCCGCGTTCGCCGCCGCCATCGCGAGGCGCCCGGGATCGAGGTCCACCGCGATGACCGGCGCGTACTCGGCCAGCGCGAGCGTGTCGGCGCCCGCGCCGCACCCGAGGTCGGCTACGGCGGAGCCGCCGGCCGCGTCGGCGAGGCGGGCGGCCGTGTGGCGCGCGACGGCGCCGGGTGAGGCCTGCTCGGCGGCGGCCCGGTCGAGGAACAGCGAGTCGGTGTCCGCGAGTTTGCGGGCGGCGACTCGCCGCCCCTCGAGGAGTGCGAGCACCGCTCGAGCCTGTTCGGGAGAGACCGTTCTGCGCAGGCGGGTGTTGACGGCCATCTCGGTCGCGCCGGCCTCGAGCTCCTCACGCGCGACTCGCGCCGTCGCCCGCCCCGCCGTGGAACGGAGGCACGCGGTCAGCTCGGCGTCCAGGGCGGCGTCCGAGGTCAGCGCGGGGGGCGGAGGGCGTACGCCAGCGGCGAGCTCAGCCAGGCCGTCTGGCCGAGGCGCTGGCGAATCGGCTCGGCGAAGGTGCGCAGCACGCCCTCGCCGGCCGCGATGGCGCGGCGGCGCGCCGTGTCATCGCCCTGCCCCGTGGCCGCGAGGTCGACGAGCCAGCTCCGCAGGCGCAGCCCCAGGGGGGTTTCGGCGGTGTCGGCGGCGAGCCACTCGATCGGTGCGTGCGTGCCGTGCTCGAGCAGGCTCGCGAGGCGGCACGCGGCGGCCGCGGCCTCCCCGGCCGCAGGGAGCGCGCCGGTGGCCAGGCCACGAATCGACTCGGCAAGCTGGAGGTACAGCGGGCGGAGCGCGCGCTCCTCGCCATCGTGCGGGAGCGCGCCGGCAGCGCGGCGAAGGATGTCGAAGCGGCGGAGTGGGTCGGCGAGCGGCAGCGCGTGGGTCAGTGTCCAGCGTGTCTCGAGGGCGCGGCGACCGACGCCATCCAGGACCAGCTCGAGCGCCTCGTACACGATCGCGACGAGTTCGCCGTCGGCACCTGCGTGCACGAAGACGCCGTCCTTCGCGAGCGGTTCACGTTGCGCGGGCGGCATGGCGCGCACATCGACGCGGTCCACGATCAGCCATGCGGCGGGGCGCGTCGCCTCCTGCAGCTCGGGCGTCAGCCAGGTCGCGGCAGGCGGGCCCACGAGCAGCAGCGCGGCGCGGGTGCGGGTCTCGGACCAGGGTGCCTCGTCGAGGATGCCGAGCGCCCAGGTACGGGCGCTCTCGGGCGCGTCGATGGTTGGTTCATCCGCCATCGCGCGCGCCGCCGTCAGCCTGAGAGCTGTCCGAGGGCCTCGAGCTGCTTCTTCACATCCTCGGCGCTCTTCATCAGGACGCGCTCGTCGATCGAGTCGAAGCCGTCGATCACGTCGTCGCCCAGGTCGTTCGCCCAGCAGATGTCGAGGAAGTCGGAGCGGCGGGCCTCGGGGACCAGGGAGAGCGTGTGCTCAACGACTGGCTCGTAGGCGCTCCAGGGTGCTGGCATAACTGGTTTCATCCCTTCGGTCTGAATTCGGAGCCTACCGTAGCAGCGGCCTGATTTCCGAGCCAGCCAGCGCCGAATGGCACGGCGCTCCCGACCACGACCGCGATAGTTGCGATTGCCTCGGTTCGTAGCGGCGCGGCGGGAGGGCGGGCGCCGTGCCCGCTGCCTCAGCCCTCAGTGCCGGTGCGCTCGGCGACGATCTGGCGCAGCTGCGTGACGCGCTCGGAGGTCGGTTCGTGCTCGGGTGGGGGGCTCTCGACGAAGGCCCGCAACCCCTCGAGCAGCGCGGTGGCACCCCCGTAGGCGATGAACCACTCGACGCCCTGGAGGAGGCTGAGAAGGGTGCGGTTGCCGCGGTCGCGGCTGCGCACGTATCCCCACAGGCACCCGGCGAGGAACGCCGCAGCGGCGAATCGCAGCTGCTGTTTGCCGTCCATAAGTCCCCGTCCCCAGTGCCCGCCAGCTCCCATGCTAAACGGGAGGGCGACCGCCGTACAGTCACCTCGTCGCGCGCGAGGCTGAGGGCGGCGGGGGCGCGGCGCCGAGGCGGGCGGCGCTACACTGGCGCCCGTGAGTGCCCTCCTCGCGGCCTGGTGGTTGCTGCCCGCACGCCTGCGAGGGAACTGGCGACTCCTCCTCGTGGCGGGCGTGGGCGTGCTCGCCGCATCCTCCTTGCTGGCGGCCGCCCCCATCTACACGAGCGCCATGTCCGCGCTCGGTCTCCAGTACCGCCTCGCCACCGCGCTCGGCGACGACCGCCTGCAGTCCGTCACCCTCGAGGGCCTCCTGACGACGCCGCGCGACGACGCGCGACGCACCGCGCTGGACGAGGTCCTCGAGGCGCGGCTCGGTTGGCTGGGCGCCGGGCTGGTCCGTGCCGACCGCTCCGATCGCCTCGAGGCGCGCCTCGGCGGCGGCTCGCCAGCGCCCGCTCCCGACTGGGCGGCGTACGTGCACGCGCTCGGGGACCTCGAGGCGCTGGTGAGCGTGGTCGAGGGGCGGCTGCCGCAGCCCGGTGGGCCTCGGCCGGAGGCGGTGCTGTTCGCCGGATTCGAGCGCCACGTCGCCCTCGGGAGCACGGTCTCGCTGCGGGCGGGCGGGTTCGACGACTGCCAGCGCCGCCCTGTCTCCGAGGATCCCGACGAGGCGCGTGCCGAGGTGCAGTGCCGGCCAACCACTCGAGCGACGCCCGGCCTCGACGTGACCGTGGTTGGATTCGTGCGACCGCTCGACGTCGATCACCCCGCGTGGGCGCTTGCGGGTGCCGCCCTCGAGGTCCCCGAGCGGCCTCTGTATGCGACGGGTCCCGGCGTGTCGCCGCGCGATCGCGCCGAGGCCGCGGCGGGGGTGGGGTCGCTGCCGCTGCTTGTGCCTGCCGAGGCGTTGGCGGGCGTGTTCGCGACCTCGGCGCCGACGCTGACGTGGCGGCATCGCGCGGGCTTCCTCGTGGAGCCATCCCGCGTCGGGCTGACCGAGGTGACGCGCGCCCTGTCCGAGTACGAGGCGTTGCGCACCGACCTCGAGGACCGCCTGGATGTGGGCCCCGCCTACACGCTGCCGGTCGTGACCGCGCTCGCGCAGTTCGAGGGGAGCCGATCCTTCAACCAGGTGCCGCTCCTGATCATGCTGCTGCAGATCGCCGGCATCGCGCTGTACTACCTCGTGATCGTGGCGCAGGTCATGGTGGATCGTGAGTCCGAGGAGCTGGGCGTCCTCGGCAGCCGCGGGGCCAGCGCCGGGCAGGTCAGCGTGGTCCACGCCATCGAGGCGTGCATCGTGGCGGTGCCGGCCGCGGCCATCGCACCGCTGGTCGCCGCTGGAGGCGTCGGACTGCTGGGCTGGACGCCGGCCTTCGAGTCGCTCTCCGGGGGGCGGTTGCTGGCGGCGAGTGCGCCGCCGCTGGCGTATCTCCTGTCCGCCGGCGCGGGGCTCCTGGCCATCGTCGCGATGATCCTGCCCGTGGCCCTGGGCTCGGATCGCACGATCATGGCCATCGAGCGGTCTGGTGCCCGACCAGCCACCCGCTCGTTCCTGCAGCGCTACTACATCGATGTGGGCGTGGTCGTCCTCGCAGGGCTGCTCCTCTGGGAACTGCAGCGACGCGGGACGGTGTTCTCCGCGGATGCCGTGGGCGGCTGGGCGAGCGACCCACTGCTGCTCGCCGCGCCGTTCGTGACTGCCCTCGCAGCGGCGGCGCTCTTGCTGCGCTTCTATCCCCCGCTCCTGCGTGTGAGTGCGGCGGTGTTCGGACTGGGGCGCAGCGCGGCCCTCGCGATTGGTCTGCGCCGCGCGGCGCGAGCGCCGGCCGCGTACGCGCGCGTCCTGCTCCTCATCGTGCTTGCCCTCGCGGTGGGGACCTTCGCTGCGTCATACGGCCCCACGGTGCAGGCCTCGCGCGAGGACCGCACCCGCTACGAGGCAGGTGCGGACCTCCGCCTGTCGCTCTCCAGCATCACGGCTGGCGACGTCGATGCGCTGGCCGCGAAGGTCGGCGCCGTCGAGGGGGTGGCGGAGGCGGTGCTGGCGACGCGCACGGTGCTCACTACCTCCGGCGGCACGTCGCTCGCGACACTCGGTGTCGAGGCCGAGCGTGTCGCTGGCGCGGCCTGGTTCCGCGAGGACTTCGCGGCCGAGCCGCTGGCGGCGCTCGCGCGGCGCCTGCAGAGCGCGGTGCCGCCGGGCGGGGGCATCGAGTTGCCCGCCAACGCCACCGGCATCGAGGTGTCCGCGTTCAGCGAGGGCACGCGGTCGTTCAGCGTGATCTGGGCGCGCGTCCGCGACGCCACGGGGCGCTACGCGAACGTGGACATGGGCGGTTCGGCCGTCGAGGGCTGGGCGACGCTCGAAGCGCGCTTCCCCGAGGACCTGGTGCCGCCGCTGCACTTCAGTGGCCTGCTGATCACGGACGCGCGCGGCGTGGGCGTCCAGCGCCAGGGCAGCTACTACTTCGATGACGTGCGTGTGCTCGTCTCGGGAGGGGCGCCGCAACTCATCGATGACTTCGAGGCGCGGCTGGGCTGGGTCCATTTCGCCGACCAGCGCAGCGCCGAGCGCCTCGAGCGGTCCGAGGAGCGGGCGCGCTCGGGCACGCACTCGCTGCGCTGGCAGTGGACGCCGGGGGCACCGGACGGACGCCGCCTGCTCGCGATCAACCCGGGGAACGTCCCGCTCTCGGCGGTGGCATCGGAGTCCGCGCTCGCGGGGCTCGGCGTCACGGTGGGCGAGACGGTCACGCTCCACCTCAACGGCGTGCGCGTGCCGTTGACGGTCCGCGCCCAGGCAGCGCTGTTCCCCACGCTCGATGCCGAGCCGGGGTTCGTGGTCGTGAACCGGCGCGACCTCGAGGCGTTGGCGCAGCTCCTCGAGTCCCCCACGGCGCGTGGGCCCGGTGAGCTCTGGGTGCGCCTCGATGCGGGCGACGCGGGCGACGCGGCGGGTGACGACGATGGGCGGGTCGCGGTGACCGAGGCGATTCGCGCTGTGGTGGGGTCCGCAGCCGTCGACGGTGCCGGGCGCGACGCGGGCACGGCCATCGAGGAGACGCGGGCCGACCCAACGCTGCAGGCATCGGGGAGCGGCATCCTGGGCGGCGCGTTCGCCGCGGTGCTTGCGCTGTCGCTGCTGGGGTTCGTCGTGGCGGTGACTGCTCGCGAGCGGGCGCGGCTCATCGAGGTCGCGGTGCTCCGCGCCGTGGGATTGTCGCGCGGCGAGTTGCTGCGCAGCCTGCTCGTGGAGTGGGGGACGGTGGTGGTCGCGGGCGTGGCGCTCGGCATCGTGCTCGGTCGTCGCGTGGCCGGTGTGATGATGGCGTTCCTCGACGTGACCGAGACCGGGACGCGCGCGGTCCCGCCCTTCATCGTGCAGACCAGCTGGGCCGCGGTCGGGCTCGGGGCACTGTTGCTCGTGGTTGGCGTCGGCGTCGGCACGGTCCTGGTGTGGCGCACCTCGATGCGCGCGGCCGACGCCGCTCAGCTGCGGCTGACACGCTAGGTTCCGCGCGCCCCCGCTGCCTCGTGCTAGCGGGGCGCGGTGGTCCCTTCGGTCTCGGCGCGGAGGATCGCGAGGGCGCGTGTGCCGTCGACGCGGACGACCACCTGGTCGCCGCTCTGCAGCGGGCGGTTCGCGGCCTCGATGCGGTAGAGGCGCTGGCTTCCGGTGAGGTCCACGTCGGTGCGGGTGGCGTTCTCCACAAGCGCGAACGCGCCCGTCTGCGACTCGGCCACGGTGCCCTGCTGCAGGACGTCACCCTGGAGCGCCGGCGGGCCGCCGAAGCCGGTGAACCCGCCCCGCGAGGGCAGGCCGCGCTCAGTTGCGCCTGGAAGGCTCTCCGGGCTCACGAGGCGCAGCTCACTGGCTGCGGGCCGGCTCGCCCAGGCGCCCAGCCTCAGCCCCCCGATGACGCCGATGACGAGCGTGATTGCGAGCGCGCTCCCCAGCAGGAGCGTGAGTGCGCGCGGGCTCAGGCGGGTGCTCTCGGTCACGGCGATGTCTCGACGAACACCACGCCGGTGAGGACGAACCCGCTCTCGGTCCGGTTACCCCCAAGGTTGCCGCCAGCGCCGGTCGGCACCTCGCGGACGGGGACGAGCGCTTCGACTGGCGTGTCCGCCGTCCGGGTCAGCCGCGTGACGCCGTTCGCCGTGGCGACCTCGATGAAGTCGCTGCCAACAGCGGTGACGGCGCCGCGGAGGTCGCGCTCCGCCGCTACGGGAGCAGCCTGCAGCGTCGTGCTGGTCACGGGGGCGGCTGGCTCATGGGCGTAGATGAATCCGCCGAGGACGCCCACCGCGAACACGCTGAGGACGGCGGCGAGCAGTGCAACCACCGAGCCGCGACTCGGCAGCTGGGCGTTCACCGGTCAGTGCGGCCTGATGCGAAGGTACTCGGCGCGAGGCGCGACGCGAGGTACCGGGAGCGCTCAGTCACCCAGGAGCGTCGCGTAGCCGAGCGCGACGATTTCCTCGACATATTCCGAGCGCCAGCCCGGGTGCGGGAGGCGGCGCTGGCGCTGCCGGAACTCGCGGTGGTAGCGCAGGTACTCTTCCTCGAGGCGCTCACGCCACTCGGTCTCTTCGGCGAATGTGTCGGGGTCCACCTGGTCGAGCGGGCTGTCGAGGTCCTCCTCGGGGAGGTCGAAGTCGTCGCGCCAGTACTCGGCGAGGTAGTCCAGTGACTCCTCGAGGTCGCGCCGGCAATCGAGCATGTACGTCTCGAGGAGTGCCTCGGGGTCGACGGGGGAGCCGCGCAGCCGCTCGTGGCGGGCGCAGTCGGTGCAGAGCGTGATCAGCTTGCGTGCGTCGCACTCGTCCCCACGAGGGCAGTTCCGGTGGCGCGGGGCGAATCGGTTCAGCGTGGGCTTCCGGGAGTAGCCGGCGACCAGCTCATCGAAGTCCTGCCCACACCGAGGGCAGCTCAGGCGATCCATGAAGATCTGATTGATCGCCTCTTCCCAGTTGATACGCATCTCCGGCTCCCGCTCCGCACACCCAATCCTAAGAGGTGCGCAGGGCAAGTCAACTCGGAGAAACGGCGGCTTCCCGGCGCTCTCAGAAGCTCGGAATCACGAGGGTGAAGCCGGCCGACTGGCCCGGCATCTCACCGACATTTACCAGAATACGACGGATGTTGTCATACTCCCAGGGGAGAGCGCCGCGCACCTCGTTCGCGATCCACTCTGCGAGGAGCTCGGCGGTGGTGTTTGTAATCGGCAGGCGGGCGACATCCTTCGATGGAAAGACATAACTGTACGGCCCGTGCTTCACGGTGACGGCATCGCCGCGCTCGGAGATCTCGAGCAGGGGTGAGCGCATCTGGAGGAGGAACCGGTGGTCGAGGCGCTCACAGACCTCGCGGACCATGCCCTTGAGCACGGAGAAGTCGATCACCCAGCCGTCCGCGGTGAGCGGTCCCTCGACGCGACAGGAGACCTCGTAGTTGTGGCCGTGCAGCGGCTCGAGGTCGTCGCCGAGGGTGGCCATGTGGGCAGCCGCGAAGCGGAGGCGCACACCCTCGACGGTGACGTAACGCTCCTCAGCTTCGTTCACGCGGGCCTCGACTCTCTCGCGGAACCGGAACGCAGAGGAGGGCAGCCCGCGGGCTGCCCTCCTGGATGTCGTACGTGGCCGAGCGCCGTCGCTAGACCGAGAAGGTCGCCAGCATCTCGTTCACGGTGCGCTGCTTCGCGCTGTGGGCTGCCTTGGCCTTCGCCAGGCGGTCCTGCATCGGAACGCTGTCGGGGCGGCGGTACAGCACGCCGAGGGGGATGCGCCCGCTCCGCGCGTGCTGGTAGGCAGAGGCGAGGTCCGCAGGGTCGTGGTCCTCGGGGAGGTCGTACGCGGCGGGCTCGATGCCCTTCTTCGCGTTGCCCTTCAGCGCCTCGTAGGTGTCGTTGTAGGTCACGCACGGCGACTGCACGTGCACGATCGAGAACCCGGGGTACTCCATCGCGGCCGTGATCTGCTGCGCGAGCTCCTTCGGGCGGGACGACACGGCGGAGATCACGAACGACACCCCCAGCCCGAGGTAGATCTCGAGCGGGTTCAGGGGGTCATCGAGCTTCCCGTACGGCGTCGTGCTGGTCACGACGTTGAGGTGCGTCGTCGGCGAGGCCTGGCCCTTGGTGAGGCCGTAGATGCCGTTGTCCATGATGACGGCGGTCACATCGAGGTTGCGCTTCGCCTGCGGTCCGATGTGCTCGGCGCCAATCGAGAGGAAGTCACCGTCGCCGGCGACGACCAACACGTTCATGTCCGGACGGCTGGCCTTCAGGCCCCACGCGATGGGGAGGGTGCGGCCGTGGATCCCGTGGATGCCGAAGGGCTGGGGGCCCTCCTGGAGATGAACGAGGTTCCCGGAGCAGCCGATGCCAGCCACGATGGCGGTCTTCTCGACCGGCTCACCGAGTCGCTGCATGCGGTCGGCCAGCGCCAGCTCAACGCCGCGCACGACACCGAAGTCGCCGCAGCCCGGGCACCACTTGAAATCGTAGTCGGGGTTTCGCTTGGTCATACGGTTGCCAGCCTTCCGCTCGGCGCGCCGATGCGCGTGCGAATGCGCTCAGTGAGGTCTCGGACCTTGAACGGCAGCCCCGTGTACTGCGTGATCGACTCGGCACGCACGCCCTTGGCGCGCAGAATGCTCGATAGCTGACCCAGGTAGTTGAGCTCCGGGATGAGCACCAGGTCCTTCTTGAGGAGCTCGGCCATCAGGGCCGGCGGCATCGGGTTCAAGTACATCGTATAGAACCAGCCGATGTCGACGCCTTGCTCGCGCAGCGCGCGGTAGGCAGCGAGGCCGGACCCCTTCGAGCCGCCCCACGGCATCAGCATCACCGATGCGCCCGCGTTGTCCGCCTCGTATGTACCGGTCTCCAGCAGCTTGAGCTTGCCGAAGCGGCGGTGCGTCTTCTCGACGTGTACCTCGGGCAGGTGGGTGGTGTCGCCCTGGTCGTCGTGCTCCGAGGCGTTGGCGACGTAAGCGCCAGGACCGCCGGGGATGGGCATCGGGGTGAGCGTGTCGCCCTTGTAGCGGCGGTTGCCGTTCTCACCAACGGACACGAGGCGGCGCTCCTGGACGACCTTGGAGACATCCGGCTTCACGATGTCCTGGGTGCGCTCCGCCAGCATCATCTCGGAGAGGAGGATGACCGGGCCCTGGTAGCGCTCGGCCCAGTTGGTGGCCTCGGCCGCGGCCCAGAACAGCTCCTCGACCGTGCCGGCGGCGATGACCGGCAGGCTCATGTCGCCGTGCCCCGGGTTGATCGCCGTGATCAAGTCGGACTGCTCGGTCTTGGTCGGCAGGCCCGTGGCCGGACCGCCGCGCTGCACATCGAGGATGGTCAGCGGGATCTCCGCCATCCAGGCGAGGCCGAGGCCTTCGCCCATCAGACTGAACCCCGGACCGGAGGTCGAAGTCATCGTCTTCTTGCCGGAGAAGCCGGAGCCGACGAGCGCGTTGATCGCCTCGATCTCCGAGCTGGCCTGCCCGACGAACTTGTCGTCGCCGACCAGGTTGCTCTCCATGAAGACCAGCGTCGTGGTTGCGGGGGAGATGGGGTAGCCGATGAACGTGTCGAGCCCGGCCGCAATCGCACCCATCGAGGCGGACTGGAAGCCGGAGATGAGCACGCGCTCGCCCTCCTTGGGCGGGGGCGCGTCGAGCTCATCGAACTTGTACCCGGTCTTCTCGGCCTCGTTGAATCCGAGGGTGAGCGCCTTGATGTTCGCCTCGATGATGACCGCGTCGCTGGCGCGGCCGCGGTTGAAGCGCGCGCGGACGAAGTCCTCGAAGTAGTCGACGGGAATCGATGCCAGGCTTGGCAGCGCCCCCACGAGCACCATGCTCGCGGTGATCGGGCTGCCGATGGAGCGCGCCAGATCCTCGACCTTGATGCCGAAGGCGCGGCCGTTGAACTCGCCGTCCTGCAGCTCGAACTCCTCCTGGTTGTAGACCAGGATGCCGCCGCCCCGCAGCTCCTCGATATGGTGCTCGAAGGCGTACCGGTTCATGGCAACGAGGACGTCGATCTCGTCACCGGCGGTGAGCACCTCCTCGGTCGAGACGCGAGCCTGCGCCCAGACCGGCCCTCCCTTGATCTGCGAGGGGAAGGTGGCGAAGGTCTGCACGTGATAACCGACTCGTGCCGCGGCCTGGGCGAGGCTGTCGGCGGACGTGACAAATCCGCCTCCACCTTCGCCCGCGAAGCGGACGATGAGGTTCTTACCCATCAGCTAGGCCTCACTCGAGTGTCTGCGCGCGATTGGCCGTAGCGGGGCACGGCCTACTGCTTCATCCCCGCTTCGACGCGCCCGGACATGCAGTGACATGCGTGTCGGCGCACGACGTTTAGAGTATCGGGCGTCGAGCATCGTAGGCTCAACAGCCGGTAACGGCCCGTATGATAACACCGCTCGTGGTGAGATTGGCCGCTCTCGCGCCGGTTCTGGGTAGGTGTAACCCGTCGTTCACACCTTGGGGGCCCTCATGATCAAGGCATACGTCCTC
>CADEHD010000046.1 GCA_902827055.1 uncultured Chloroflexota bacterium
GGCCGCGTTCGCCCTTGCGAGGTGGTGTGGGTACTCACGGGCTCCGTGTCCGCCCGCCGCGACATGGCGTCCGGGCGGCGCTCCTCGCTGCGCTGGCCCTGCTTGTCGTGCTCGGGGTGGCCGACGTTCCCCGTCCGGCGCGCGCCGACGGAGAGCTCGCCGTCACGGTGGGTGAGCCCGATGACGCGGCGTTCCCGGAGTTCTCGTTCGTGCTCACCGCTGACAGCCAGGGTCGGCCCCTTGACGAGTTGACCCCGGAGAACGTACGTGTTCGCGAGGGCGGCGTCCCGGCCGTCGTGACCTCGGTGCAGCGGGCGCGGGAGAGTGGTGTGCCGCTGGCCCTCGTGGTGACGGTCGACACGAGTGGCAGCATGGCCGGCACCAGCATGGACCAGGCCAGGGCAGCGGCCGGCGCGTTCATCCAACGCCTCGGGCCCCGCGACGCCGTCGGCGTGGTCGCCTTCAGCGACGACGCGCATGTGTTGCAGCCGGTCTCAGGCGATCGAGGTCCGTCTGCCCGTGCGATCGCCTCGCTGGCCGCGTCAGGCAACACCGCCCTGTACGACGCCGTCGCCGAGTCCGTGCGCGCTGCCGCGGAGTCCGGGCTGCCGCGCCGCGCGGTCGTGATGCTCAGCGACGGGCAGGAGTTCGGCGGCGCCTCGAGCCTGAGTCGTGACGAGTCGCTGGCGCGCGCGGCCGCGGGCGGTGCGGTGTTCTACATGATCGGCGTCGGACCGGACATCGACGTGGCGTTCCTGCAGGAAGTGGCGCGCCGTTCCGGCGGCCGCTTCTTCCAGGCGGCGGGGGCGGCCGACGTCCCGCAGGTGTACGCGGCACTCGAGGACTTGCTGCGCACGGAGTTCGTGGTGACGGCGCGGTCGACGGCGTCGCCTGCCGGAGCGGAGCGCCAGGTCGACGTCGAGGTCGTGACCGGCCGTGGCCAGGGGGCGCGCGGCCGCACCTACACAAGCCATCGCCCCGCCGACTTGACGGCGTCGTTCGTTGCCGGGGCTGCCCCCGCGGCCCCACCGGCGGCCCGTCCGCCCGCCCCCATGGAGGGGGCCACAGGCTGGTTCCCGGGCTCCCTGACTACCCTCGAGATAGCCGGCCTCGTTGGGCTGATCGCGCTGGTCGGGTTGGCGGCCGGTGCCGGATTCGTCCTTGTCGGTCGGCAGCGGAGGCGCCACCGCCGCCCGGTCCAGATGCGGTCGCTCTGGCGCGGCGCGATCGCGACACCGCTGCACACCGCGGATGCCCAGGGCGGCGCCGCCTCGGCGCGCCTGCGCGTCTCGGCTGGGCCCGGGGTCGGCTCACTGTTACACGTCGCCGAGGGGCGGTGTGTCATCGGAGCAGCGGATGATTGTGCGGTGCGGCTCAGCGCCAGCGGGGTTGCCGATCACCACGCGGTGGTGACGTGGACGAATGGCCGAGCGCTCATCCACCACCTGGCCCCGGGTTACGAGACGCGCGTGAACGGCCGGCTCATCGATGCCGCGGCGTTGGATCTCGGCTACGAGATCGCGATAGGCAACGTGCTCGTGCTGCGCTACGAGTCCAACACGAGCCTCGTGGAGCCAGCGGGCCGAGCCAGGCGGGTTGCCTAGCCCGGCCGCGGGTCGGTCAGGCGGTGCGACCCTGTGCACGCGTGATGGCGCGCACGATCATGCCCTTCTCGGGGAGCGGCTTCCAACCGGCGGGGGTGTTGTAGTAGCGGCAGCCGTTGCTCGTCTCGTCTGGCTCCCGGTCGGCGTACTCGACATCCAGTCCCTCGACCTTGATCGAGGGCGAGCCAATGACGTTGGCCATCTTCGCGTCCTCGTCGGTGCGGACCATGATCTCCTCGATGTCCGCCTGGACACCCGTGTCCGCGATCGCCTCGTTGAGGATCGCTCGCGCTTGGTCTTTGTGGGCGCAGCCTTCACTCAGCATCAGCGTGATTTTCACGTTCGTACCTTCCCCGCCTACGGTGTCGATTCGCGGCTCGCATTCTCGCTGCCCGGACCGAAATCCGAAAGCGCCTTACCGGGCGCCCGTTTCGAGCCGTTGTGACCACGCCTCGATGATCGCGTAGTCGTGCGCGAAGGCGAGGGGTGGCAGGTCATCGGGCGCGAAGTAGCCCACGGCCGTCGCTTCCGGGCCCGGCGTCGGCTCCGCCTCGGCCGTGCCCTCGTACATCACGAACACGACCGGATTCCCACGCTCGCTGAACACACCCAGCAGGCCCGTGACAGTGACGGCGACGCCGGCCTCCTCCCAGACCTCGCGGGCGGCGGCTTCCTCCACCACTTCCCCGCGATCCACGAATCCGGAGGGAAACGACCAGCGCCCCAGCCCCGGCTCGTGATTGCGCTGCACGAGCAGGACCGCGCGTCCCCGCGCCACGAGGACGCCGGCCGCGACCTTGGGGTCGCGCCACTGGACCTGCCCGCACCCGTCGCACCGAGGTGGCACGCCGCTGTCGGGACGAAGCGCGGCGCCGCAGCGCGGGCAGAACCCCGCCGCCTCGAGTGGACCGGCGCCCATCAGAACTGCAGCAGCACGCGCCGGAACCGCTCGACGTATCGCCCGTCGGGTTCCCGCCAGAAGGTCGGCATCTGCTCCAGGAACTCGCTCGAGAACTGACTCGCGTGTGCGCGCATTGCGGTGAGCTTGGTCTCGATGACGGAGCTGATGTCCGATTCGCTGTTGGGACGCTCCGAGCCGAACAGGTAGATGGCGCGTACCCGATGCGGCTCGAGTCCGGCCTCGAGGTGCTCGGGGAAGTTCAGGCGGTCGCGTGCTGTGGGGTAGATCGCGTCGACGGTTGCGTAGCCGATCGTGCGATGGTCGCTGTGATTCACGAAGGCGTCCTGGTGGAACAGGGGTTCCGGATCGTGCGTGTAGACGGCGAACGGGCGGAACGCACGAATCTCCCGCGTGACCGCCTCGAGCAGCGCCCGGGAGCGCTCGAGTTCGCCATCCACGAATCCAAGGAAGCCCACGCTCTGGACGCCGAGGATTCGGGCGGCCTCGCGCTGTTCCTCGGCGCGGAGCGCGGCGAGCGAGGCGGGCGTCTGCGTTGGGTCGTCCGAGCCCTTTGAGCCGTCGGTGGCGACCACGTAGCGGACATCCCACCCGTCGCGCGCGAGCAGGGCCGCCGTCCCCGCCGCGCCGAAGTCGGCGTCGTCCGGGTGCGCCGCAACCACGAGCGCGCGGCGTAGCTCGCCGGTGGCTGCGTCCGGCTCTCGCGGCTGGACCGGTGGGAAGAGGTCTTCGAGTCCGGCGGGCATCGATGCTCCCTGTGCTGAGGATAGGGAGCGCAGCGTACCGGCGTCCGCGCGCCCTCGCGAGGTCGGAGTGCCATGCACGCTTGACCGAGATCGACCAGAGCGGGTACCGTTATCCACAAGAACGTTTGTGCCGTACGCACGTTCGCCCCGAGGCGTTCGTGCCGGTCGCATCCGCGCAGTTCGTGCAGTCCGGGCTGGAGTCGTATTGATGGATGGTCTGTCGTCGAAGCAGCTGCGCATCCTGGAGTTCCTGCGCTCGTTCCTCGACGAGCACGACTACCCGCCATCGATCCGGGACATCCAGCAGGGGTGCGATATCTCGTCGACTTCGGTGGTCGACTACAACCTCAAGCGCCTCGAGGAGAAGGGGCTGATCCGGCGGGACCGCGAGGTTTCGCGCGCGATCGAGCTGCTCGATGCGGGTGGCCGCCGCTCGCGGACGGTGCGGGTGCCGGTCCTTGGCAAGATCGCCGCTGGTCTCCCGATCCCCATGCCGCCAGACACGGCCGCACTGGATGCGTACGACGATGCGGTCGAGTTGACCGAGGCGCAGACGCGCGGGAAGTCGAACGTCTTCGCGTTACGCGTCGAGGGCACCTCGATGATCGACGCGCTGATCAACGACGGTGACATCGTCATCCTCGAGCCCACGCACTCGTGCGAGGACGGCGAGATGGTCGCAGTCTGGCTCAAGGAGCAGAACGAGACCACCCTCAAGCAGTTCTTCCATGAGGGCGATCGCATCCGCTTGCAGCCCATGAACTCGACGATGCAGCCGTTCTACACGAGCCCGGACAACATCGAGGTGCAGGGTCGCGTGGTGACCGCCATTCGGTCCTGGTAGGGACGACCTCGCCGTGGTCATCCGACGACCCGCACGCCCACACTTGAGGTGTCGCCCTCTAGGCTAGATCCCGCCGCACGGGGCGGTTCGGATGCTTGGCGGGGTGCCGTGGCGCAGACAGACGTTTCGCTACCTGACGTTCCGTTGCTGCGAGTGCGGGGGCTCTCGGCGTCGTATCGGACGCCGAACGGCGTGATCCCCGCGGTGCGCGACGTGTCGTTCGACCTCCAGCGTGGCGAGACGCTTGCACTCGTCGGGGAGTCGGCGGCGGGCAAGAGCTCGATCGGCCTGGCACTCCTCGGGCTGCTGCCTCCCAATGCCTCAGTGGTGAGCGGCGAGGCGCTGTTTCGCGGCGAGCCGTTGCTCGGCGCGACGCCTCAGCGTCTGCGCGAACTGCGCGGTGCGGCGATCTCGATGATCTTCCAGGACGCGCAGTCGGCGTTGACTCCCACGATCTCGGTCGGCGACCAGGTTGCCGAGGTCTACGCCGCCCATCTTCGGTTGTCGAAGAAGGAGGCGCGGGAGCGCGCCGTCTCGCGGCTTCGCGAGGTGCTTCCGGACGCGGATCGCGTCGCCAAGGCCTATCCGTTCCAGCTCTCGGGCGGGATGGCGCAGCGCGTGATGATCGCGATGGCGACCGCGCTCTCGCCGCAGGTCATCATCGCGGATGAGCCGACCGCGAGCCTCGACCCGAGCGTGCGCCAGGAGACACTGGCCGCCCTCGAGCGGCTGCGTGACGAGCAGGGCGTCGGGGTGCTGTTGATCACGCACGACTTCGGCGTGGTCGCTCGCCTCGCCGACCGCGTCGCGGTCATGTACGCGGGCGAGCTCGTCGAAGTGTCGGACGTGCGGACGGCGTTCAGGGCGCCGCGCCATCCGTACACGTTCGGTCTGCTCTCGAGTCTCCCGGCGTTTGCGGCGGAGCGTGGCCAGCTGGTCCCGATGCCCGGCCAGCCGCCCGATCTCTCAGCACTGCCGCCCGGGTGTCCGTTCCTTCCGCGATGCGCCAAGGTCACGCTCAGGTGTCGTGGTGATGCGGCCCCCGCGCTTGCGCCGTACGCGGGTTCCGAGTCCGAGGCGGACACCGCCGAGGAGCCCGACCACCTCGTCGCCTGTTACAACCCGATCGCGGTTGCCCTGCGCGAGTAGCGTCGCGTCAGCGCTCGCGCGCGCCATCGGAGCGTGTGCTCGCGAGCAACTCCCCGAGATGGATCACGAGCAGCTCGAGGGCGAGTTCGTCGCCCAGCTCACCCGTCTTGATGCTGTGGTCGCTCTCCTCGATGGCGCGCAGCGCGGCCTCTGCAGCGGCGAGCGGTACGGCGCGCGCCTGGCTGACGAGCTTCCGCAGGGGGTAGTCGCCGGTCACGCCCGTGGCCTCGGCCACCTCCCCGGGACCGGCACCCTCATCGAGGAGCTCGCGGGCGCGCACGAGGTTGCGGACCTGCCTCGCGAGCAGCGCCTGCACGCGCAGCGGCTCGTCGTGATCGTCCGCTAGTTGGCTGCGGAGCAGGACCACGGCCTGGCCCTGGCGGCCCTCTACGACGGCATCGACGAGGTTGAAGACGTTGGTCTCGCGAGCCTCCGGTGTGAGCAGGTCGACGTCGGCACGTGTGATCGGGCGCGGGCCTGCGAACCGCGCGAGCTTCTCGAGTTCCCCGGCCAGCGCGCGCAGGTTCGCGCCGACGTGGTCGACGAGGGCCGTGGCGGCGGCCGGCTCAATCGCGATGCGCGTCGACTCGGCGCGGGCCCGCACCCAGGGCACCACCTCGTTGTCTCGTCCGGTGGCGCGCAGGGGACGGAACTCGCGCACCTCGCCGCCGGGAAGTTCCCGCAGAGCCTTCAACAGGGCCGACCGCCCGAAGGAAGCGCCGTCACGGCGGAACGGTCCGTCGTCGCGCGGCGGCGCCGAGTCGAGGAGGACGAGGTGGTTGGTGGGTGGGAGCGTCGGTAGGGCCTCGAGTAGCGGCGTCCACGTGCGCATCGCGTCGCGCCCCGTGGCCGCGGCGAGCAATCCCTCGACGATCACCAGTCGCGCCGTCGCGAGGAACGGGAGCGTGGTCGCGTGCTGCAGGAGGAGGCCCGGCGTCAGGCCGCGCGCCGCGAGCACCGTCGTGTTCGTCGCCAGCAGGCCGTCCACGTCGAGGCGGCCGCGTAGCTCCGCGAGCGCCTCGGACATTCGGAACTCGTCCGCCCCGTAGAAGACGTGGAGCATGCTGCTGCTTTCGGCTGCGGGTGCCTCGGTCAGTCGATCTCGAGTTGCCAGCCTGCCCAGGTCGCCGCTGAGGTCAGGAGGAAGATGCCTGCCCCGGGCCAGAGCAGCGTCTGCAGGAACACATCGAGGCTTGCGACCGAGCCCGCGTCCGGTCCCGCGCTCGCGGAGGCGGTGCGCCAGCCCGCCCAGAGCAACGCCAGGATGATGCCGGGCACAGGCAGCCACCATGGGAAGCGGGGGTCGTCCTCGTTGACCAGCGCGTGCCGGAGGAGCTCGCGCGCGGTGGGGGCCTCGGTGGGCCCGTCCGCGTCTGTCGTCCGCGGCGCGTCCTCGTCGCGGGACGTCATCGTGCCTCCCCGGCTGGCGTGCTCGGCTCTGTTCCCGCCTCGGTCACTGCATCGTACCGCGCTCCACGCGGCTCGATCTCGAGGTCCCCGGCGGCGCGCCAGCGCACATACGACAACGCCACGAGGAGCAGCAGGACCGCACTCCCGGCCGTCAGCGCGAGCCGCGTGCCCTCCAGGTCGATCACCACGCCGAGGGTGACGGTCGCGACGATGCCGCCGACCTGCACCACCATCTGGGAGATCGACAGGGTGGTGGCGCGCTCGTCGTCCGGGACGCGGCGCGCGAGGTAGTCGGATAGCACCGGGAAGAGGACGTTCCACGCGAACGGGGCGAGGAGCATCACCGGGAAGAGCCAGAGCTGCTGGCCCGCCGCGGCGAGGAGTGCCAGCACCGAGAGCGGCGCGAGCAGGCCGAGTGTGCGCGCCAGTCCCAGGCGCGCGCTCAGCGCTCCGGCCCACCAGCCGCCCACCGTAGACCCGAGGAGAATCGCGGCGAAGAAGCCGCCGAGGCTCCACACCGGCGCACCCGCCGCAACGAGGACGGGCTGCGCCACCACGAAGATCACCTCGACGACGATCTGTGTCAGCGCGACGACAGCGATGATCCAGCGCATGGCCGGGCGTCGCCAGGCGCGGCGCAGCGCGCTCAACCCCGTGGCGGCGAACGTCCGATCGCGCACCTCCCGCGGTGGCTCGCGCAGCGGGAACGCGAGCGCGGCGCACGCGAGGCCGAACGCGCCGCTCGCGATCATCAGCCACGCGAGCGGTGTCCACCTCGACAGGATCCCGCCGAGCAGCGTGAATCCTGCGGCGAGCGCGGTACCCAGGCCGGTCAGCCGTCCCGAGCGATGCGCGAACTCGGTGCCGCGGCCCAGCGCTCGCAGCGTGTCGAACAGCATCGCATCGTCGGCGCCGCTCATCAGCGCCATGCCGAGGGCGAACCAGACGTAGGACCCGAGCAGCGCCGCGAACGACTCGGCAAGTCCGAACGCCACGAACGCGACGGCCCAGGAGAGCGATGCGGCGATGAGAATCGGCCGCCGGCCGTAGCGGTCGGCGAGGAGGCCCGTCGGCACCTGTGCCGCGAGGGTGACGACCTGGAACGTCGCCTCGAAGAACAGGACCTGGCCGAGGGTGAGTCCGCGCTCGTCGATGAGGTAGATGACCCAGACGGCCTCGCCCAGCCACGACCAGCGCAAGATCCACCACGCGGACAGCCAGCGCAGGTTGCGAGCCAGCGCGGCATGCGCTGACTGGTCGAGAGGCGGAGGGGTGGTCTCGATCATCCCGACAGCGTATTCGTCCACCGCCAGCGTTGGACCCGCGCCGTCCCGATGCCGCTCGATGCCGTCTGAGGCCGCCGGGCGCTAGAGGAAGAGGTCCATCTCGATGGGGCGCACGAGTTCGCTCGCGGACCCCTCGCCGGCCTGGTACGGGAAGCCGCGCACGATCGCCGCCGGTACGCCGTCGAGCTTGCCCATGACCAGTTCGGCGGCCCCGGCCAGCTCGTCCGCGACGCAGATCGTCGTGACGCGCAGCTCGCGGCCGTCCATGTCGGGCATCCCCACGTACGAACGCATGGGGAGCAGGCCCGCGACGCCGATGGCGATGTTCGTGTGGCCGTCGCGCCACGGGCGTCCGAAGGTGTCCGTCATCACTACGGCGACCTCGGCGTTGCGCCCCCGGGCCGCGTCACGGATGGCCCGGCACGAGGCGTCGGGGTCCACGGGCAGGAGGCACACGAGATCGTGGCCGCCCACGTTCGAGGCGTCGACGCCCGCGTTGGCGCAGATGAACCCGTGGTGCGTCTGCGTGATCAGCACCCCGCGCACCTGTCGCACAATTCGTTGCGATTCGAGCAGGACGGCTTCGGTGACGCGCGGGTCCTTGTCCCAGCGCCGAGACCACGCGAGGGCGAACGGGCTGGGCGTGAACGTGTCGAGGGGGACGACCCGTCCCTCGGCCTTCGACACCACGCGCTGCGTCACCACGATCACATCTCCGGTTTCCACCGGCGTGCCCTGGCTCGCCGCGGCGTCGAGGATGTGCGCCCCGAGATCGTCGCCCGACTGGATGAGGGGGATCCCGGTGATGCCGATGACGCGAATCTCAGGGACGGTCACGGGGCAACCTCCACGCCGCTAATGCGGACGCTCGAATGCGCCTTGTAGCGCCCGTTGATGCCAATGAGCAGGATGGTCAGCCCCTCGACGAATCGCGAGAAGCGCAGCGGGCCCGCATCGACAGCCCTCGCGCCCAGGATCTCGGCGGCGAGGCGGGAGACCGTGGCCTTCGCGTCTGCGTCGTTCCCGGTGACGAGCACGTCAGCCTCCACGGAGGCGTCCGGCTGCAGGAGCACGTTGGCCGCCAGGTTGTGAAAGGCGCCGATCACGGTGGACTGAGGGAGGATCACCGCCGCCTCCTCGGTGGCTGACCCGTCGGCGACCTCGATGGGACGCGGGCCGCGCTCGAAGCGCACGGGGACCACGGCGTCCACGACGATCTTCCCGGCGAGCGCGTCACGCAGCCCCTCGAGGGTCGGGCGGTGCGCCTCGTACGGGACCACTACCACGACGATGTCGGCGTCGGCGACGGCCGCCTCGTTGCTCGTCCCGGTCAGGTCGCCGCTCGCGAGGACCGCGCGCAGCTCGGCGGCGGCCTCAGCGCCGCGTTCGGGCCGCCGGCTGCCGATGATGACGCGATGCCCGGCCATCGCGAAGCGCAGGGCCAGCCCGCGGCCCTCGGGACCGGTTCCACCGACCAGCGCGATCGTGTGCGACATGGCGCTCCTCCAGCAGTCGAAGCGAGTACGACTCGGGCGGGCCATACAATACGGGCCCGGCCTCCGCGACGGCATCGTCCGGCACATTGCGCTAGTAATCAGCAGTCAGTAGCCAATCGAGGCGGCGTGCAGTCTCCGAGCCTTCCTGCCGTACCGGCCATCGAGGCAGAGGCGTTCGTCCACGAGTACGGCGCCGGCGCCACGATGATGCGCGCCCTCGATCGCGTCTCGCTCCAGGTGGCCGCGGGCGAGTTCGTGTCGCTCGTGGGGCCGAGCGGCTGCGGCAAGACCACGCTCCTGCGGGCCGCCGCCGGCCTGATCGCCGCCGACGGGGCGGGGCTCCGGGTGTTCGGGCTGCCCCCGGGAGCGGGGAGGGCGGGCCGCACGTTCGGCCTGGTGACGCAGGACCCGGGACTGCTCCCGTGGCGCACGGTGGCCGGCAACGTGGCACTGACGGCCGAGGTGACCGGCGCACCTGTAGACGTGCGCGAGCTTCTCGCCCGGGTGGGGGTCGAGCGGTTCGCGGACTTCCACCCGAAAGAGCTCTCCGGTGGGATGCGCCAGCGGGTGGCGCTCGCTCGGGCCCTGGCACACCGGCCGCGGCTCCTGCTGATGGACGAGCCATTCGGGGCCCTCGACGAGCTGTCGCGCGAGGAGCTGCGGCTCGAACTCCTGCGCATCTGGGAGCGCGATCGCGTCTCGGTCCTGTTCGTCACGCACTCGATCCGGGAGGCGGTGCTGCTCTCAGACCGCGTGGTGGTGATGACGCCGTCCCCCGGCCGAGTCGCCGCCGACATCCACATCGAGCTGCCCCGTCCCCGGTCCCTGGCGATGGAGGTCGAGCCGGACTTCGTGCGCTACGTCACCCAGGTCCGCGCCGCGCTCGGTTCGATGCCGGCGTCCGTGCCTGTCTCCGTGGGTGCGCGGTGACCGCGGCGACCGACCCGACCACGGGACCAGCGCTCGACGCCTCGTCGCGCCTCGAGGGCGATCGCCCGCTCACCGCACCCCGGCGTGGCCTGTCGCTCGCGGAGGCGTTCGGCATCGTGGTGCCGCCGAGCCTGGCCCTGCTGCTCGTGCTGGCGACGTGGGAGGCCTGGGTCCACCTGCGCGACGTGAAGCCGTACCTCCTGCCCGCACCGAGCGCTGTCGCTGCCGCGCTCGTGAGTGAACCCGCGCGGTTCCTCGAGGGTGCGCGGGTGTCGCTCGGGCATGCCCTCGGCGGGCTGTCGGTGGGTACGGGAGCGGCGTTCGTGCTCGCGGTGGTGATGGCGCATTCCCGTCCGCTCGAGCGCGCGATCTACCCGCTTGCGATCCTCGTGAAGGTGACGCCGGTGGTCGCGGTCGCGCCGCTCCTGATCATCTGGTTTGGGTTTGGCCCGGTGCCGAAGGTGCTCGTGGCCGCGCTGATCACGTTCTTCCCGATGCTGGTCAACGCCGTCACCGGACTGCGCTCCATCGATCCGTCCGCGTACGACTTCCTGCGGGCGCTCGACGCCTCGCGGTGGCAGATCTTCTGGAAGCTCCGCGTCCACGCGGCCCTGCCATACCTGCTCGCCGCCCTGCGGATCTCGATTCCCCTGTCGCTCGTTGGCGCTGTGGTGTCCGAGTGGATGTCGGGTGACGGGGGCATGGGCCAGATCATCCTGATCGACAACGGTGAGTTCGATACGGCGGGCCTCTTCGGCGCGGTCACGAGGCTCGCG
>CADEHD010000047.1:0-6158 GCA_902827055.1 uncultured Chloroflexota bacterium
GACGTGTCGCGCCAGGCGGCCAAGGCGCGCCCGCATACACCCGTATACTCGGTGGCCGACCGGGCAATCGACGAAGGGGGGCGAGCAATGACAGGTCGAGTCGTAGTGACGCTGGGCACCAGGAAGGGCGTCTTCCTCTACTCGAGCGACGCGAGTCGAGAACGCTGGGACCTCAGCGGCCCCTTCCTCGCCGGGCAGGACGTCAACCACGCCACCATCGATGCGCGCACCGGCATCCTCTACGCCACGGGCAACGACCCGTGGTTCGGACCGCGCGTGGCGATCTCGAGCGACCTCGGTGCGACGTGGCACGACGCGCAGCGAAGCCCCCATTTCCAGGACGGGTCCCCACTGGGCTCGGTCGCCAGGCTGTGGCGAATCGAGCCGGGGCGCGACTCGGAACCAGGTCGGCTCTGGTGCGGCGTCGACCCGGCCGCCCTCTTCCGCTCGGACGACGGCGGCGAGACCTGGGACGAGGTGCAGGGACTCAGCGAGCACCCCACCCGCGAGCAGTGGTTCCCGGGCAACGGCGGACTGATCACGCACTCGATCGTCCTCGACCCCACCCGCACCGAACGTATGTGGGTGGGCATGTCCGCCCCGAGCGTGTTCCGCTCGGATGACGGTGGGGCCTCGTGGCACGCGTCCAACAAGGGCATCCGCAACGGCTACGTGCGCTACGACCCCAGCGCGGAGGAGTTCCCGGAGCACGGCCAGTGCGTGCACCACCTCGTGTACTCCGCGCGGCAGGACCGGCTGTACGCGCAGGTGCACTGGGGCACGGTCCGCAGCGACGACGGCGGCGCCACGTGGGTGGACATCACTGCCGGACTGCCCTCGGACTTCGGGATGGTCATCGCGGCGCATCCGCGCAACGCCGATGTCGCGTACGTGGTGCCGATCGTGGGCGGCGAGTTCCGTGTGCCGCCCGAGGGGAAGTTGCGCGTCTACCGAACGGCGGACGCCGGGGCGACATGGCAGGCGCTCACCAGCGGCCTGCCGCAGGAGCAGGCGTACATGGGCACCTACCGCGAGGGGATGGCCATCGACCGACTGGACCCGGCGGGGCTGTACCTGGGCACGAACACCGGTCAGCTCTACGTGAGCGCCGACGAGGGCGAACACTGGCGCGAGCTGACGTCGAACCTGCCGCCGATCTCCTCGGTGAGCGTGGCCGCCCTGGCGTAGGCGGCGCTCACTCCGCGTGGAGCGGGCCGCCGGCGACACCCGCTGAGCCATCGAGGGGGTGCGCGTACGGAACTGAGTTCACGGCGTCCCGCGTCGCCTCGAAGACGTTGTGGCGCCCCACGAGATCGAGCAGCCCGAATCGCTCCATCACGCCGCGAACGTGAGGGGGTGGTGCCGACAGCATCGTGCGCTTCCCGCGGCGCTGCCGATGCTCAATCACCCCCTCGAGCGTCAGCAGCCCCGTGGTGTCGATGTCGTGCACGTCCTTCATCCGCAGGACCAGCGCGTCGTACTCGGCGCCCCACAGCTCGTACTCGAACGCCGCGGCGCTGTGGAACGACAGCAGCCCTTGCAGCGTGAAGACCGTCACGTCGGGCCGACTCTGGATGAGGTCGCTGAGCTCGGGCGACACTTGCTGGATCCGTCCAGTCTGGTCGGGCAGCAGTTCCTGCGCCGCAGGAAGCGCGATCAACTTGCGCAGCAGGAGAGCCACGGAGACCACCACCCCGAAGGCGATCGCGTAGGTCAGGTCAAAGAACACCGTGATCAGGATGGTCGAGACGAGCACGACCAGGTCGCCGCGCGGCGCACGCCGCAGCAGCCGCGTGACCTCGGGTACCTCCGCGATGTTCCACGCCACGACGATCAGCACGGCCGCGAGCGCGGCGAGAGGGATCAGCCCCGCCCACGGAGCGAGCACGAGCGTCGCCACGAGCACCGTCGCCGCATGCACCATCGCTGAGACCCGCGATGTCGCGCCGCTCCGGATCCCGGTCGCCGTGCGTGCGATGGCTGCGGTCGCAGGCATGCCTCCGAAGAAGGGCGACACGATATTGGCGAGTCCTTGACCCCGCAGCTCGCGATCCGGGTCGTGACGAAACTCGGCGTTCGCCAGGCCATCCGCAACGACAGCGCTCAGTAACGACTCGACGGCCCCGAGGACGGCGACCGACGCGCTCGCGGGGAGCAGCGCCCACGCGACCGACAGGTCAACCCACGCGAGCGTCGGCCGCGGGAACACGGCAGAGATCTCCCCGTAGCGCTCGGCGAGGGTGGGGGTATCGATGCCTGCGAGCTGCACGTACGCGCTCGCCGCGAGGAGCGCCGCCAGTGGGCCTGGAACTCGCCGCAGTCCCGGCAGCCGCGGCCACGCGACAAGGAGCAGGACCGACGCGATCCCCAGCGCCGGCGTCGTGGGCGTGACCGTGGAGAGGTGGCTCGCCGTATCGAGCACCCGCTCATGGAAGTGCTCGAGTTTCGGATTCGTACCGCTCACAGCGAGGAACGCGTTGAGCTGACCGAACGCGAGCACGACCGCGATGCCGGCCGTGAAGCCGGTCACCACCAGCCCGGGCATGAATCGCATCAGGCGCCCGAACCGGAACGCGCTCATCGCCAGCAGCAGCAGGCCGGACATGGCGGCAACCATCGGGAGCGCATCAACGCCGTGCACGATGACGACGTGGGAGAGGATCGGCACGAGCGCCGCCGTCGGCCCGGTCACGTTGAACTCGGAGCCGCCGAAGAGCGCTGCGACGAACCCCGCGAACACCGCTGTGTAGAGGCCGACAACGGGACTCACGCCGACCGCGACCGCCAGTGCGAGAGAGAGCGGAAGCGCGACCACGCCAACAACCAGCCCTGGCGCGATGTTGCTGCTGAACGACCGTGACCAGGCCGGCGAGCGGAGCATGCAGCTCGATTCCTGTGCACTCTCCGTGTACCACCCCTGCGAGTACGTTCAACGCCGCGCGCGGTCGCACGGGCGATCGGGTGGTGTCGCTGTCGGACGATCAGGCCCGCGATCGGGCTGGGCGCTCAGACGCTGAAGAGCGAGCCGACGGCGAGCCCGATGATGGTCGCGATCCCCCCGATGATCAGCAGCTCGGTCGCGCTCCGCATCGCGGAGTGGTTCACGACCTTGCCCTTCACGTATCCCACGAGGAACAGCGCCACAAACGCGCCACCGATACTGACGTATCGCGCCTGGGGCTGTTCGAGCAGAATCGTGGGGACCACCGGCACCATGCCGGCGCCGAAGTAACTCACAAACATGATCAGCGCGCCCAGCACGAGGTTGTCCGTGTGCGAGTTCGTGACATCGAGCTCGTGCGCGGCCTTCTCGGAGGTGTACTGGCCGGCGGCCATCGATGACGCCTCGACCATGACGGCCACCAACGCTGCCATCACGATCACCGTCTTGTCATCGACGCCCGCGCTGATGCCGGCGACCACGCCAGTCGTCGAGACGATGCCGTCCTGCAGCCCGAAGAGCGCGCTCCTCAGGTACGCCTCGTGGATGTTCGCCATTCATCCGATTGTAGGCGGGTGAATGGGTGCGAGCCCGTGACCTTGGACTCGCGACCACGGAGACGGCTGGGGCTAGGACTCGCGGGCGAGCATCGCGGGGGGCGCGAACTCGGCGGCCTTGGGGCGTCGGGGAGGACGCGCAAACAGCACGAGCACCGCCCCGAGGGCGAAGGCACTCAGCGACACCGTCCAGACGTACCCGGGGGCGAACGAGTCGAGGAGGTACCCGTAGAGCGGAGCACCGACTCCAGACGCCGCGATGGAGACGGGCAGCGTGACACCTCGCAGCGCGCCGACCGACTGCACGCCGAAGTAGTTGGGCCAGACGAGGTTATTCAGGGTGATGAAGCCGCCGGCCGCGGCGCCCCACAGGAAGTTGTGAGCGAGGATCGTGTACGCCTCGCCATTGCTGGCGATCATCGGCAGGATCGAGAGCGACAGCCCCCCGAACCCGACGAAGCCCAGGTATCGCACCGGTACGCGGTCCCCGAGTGAGCCGAACACCATCAGCGAGAACACGACAGTGAGCGGATCGAGCGCCGTGCCGAGGCCGACCAGCGCGGGCGACATGCCCAGCTCGGTCCAGTAGTGGACACGATGCACCAGCGTCCCCGTCAGCGCCACGCCCGAGCAGCCCAGCGCCGCGAGCAGGAGCCACATCGCAGGCGTCCGCAGCGCCTCGCGCACCGTCCACTGCTCATGGGTCGCAATCGCCGAGGTGCGCGACGGCACCCCACCCGCCGCCGGCGCCTCGAGCGCGCCGTCCGGGTGCAGCCCCATGTCCTCGGGGGTGCGACGGACGAAGAGGATGCTCACCCCCGCGATCCCCCCCGCCACGACCAGGCCAAACACCGCATAGGTCGTGCGCCAGCCGAACGCCTCGATGAGGGCCTGGGTGGCGGGAATCGCGATGGTGGTGCCGGCCGCCATGCCCGTGGTGGCCACGGCAAGCGCGCGACCGCGCTTGAGCACGAACCACTTCGCGAGGGGGACCTGCGTCAGCAGCTGCCCGGCGGGCCCTCCGAACCCGGCGAACCCGGTGAGCGCGAACAGCGCGTAGACCAGCCACAGGCTGTGGACGAAGGACAGCGCCACCATCGTGCAGCCGGCGAGCAGCCCGCAGGCCGCACCTAGCCAACGAGTGCCGTGGCGATCGATCAGCACCCCGAGCAGCGGTCCCGCGAGGCCTGCTGTCACGAGCCGCAGGGTCAGGGACCAGGACAGCGCGCTGGTGCTGACGCCCAGGTCGTCGCTCATCGGACCGATGAAGAACGAGAAGATCACCGGATTCAGCGTGGAGCTCAGGAGGTTGATCGCGAGCGCACTCGCGACCATGACCCAGCCATAAAAGAAGCGGGCGGCGAAGAAGCGCGTCAGCACGAGATGCGGCAATGGGGCACGGAACCCTCGAGTCTGGGTGGGCGCCTCGAGAGGGCGGAGCGTCCGTTCGGGGCTGGCGAAGGGAGAATGATACCGCGGGCCGCGCCCGCCTCGAAGCACGCGTCACGCGAGCGCGCTCGCGATCGTCAGCAGCCCGAAGACCACGAACAGGATGGCGGCCCAACGAGACGCCTGTGAGTCGCGCCTAGGGCGGGCCGGCCAGCGCCAGAACCGTCACGGTCAACTGAGTGCTCACGACACCATCGAGTAGGAACGTGAGCTCCCAGCACCCGGGCGCTGGGAGCGAGAAGCCAACCAGCTGCAACCCGACATCGCCGTAGCCATCGAGTACGTCGAGGGTGGGGAGTGGCGCTGCGCCATCGATGCGCCGCCCGGTCGCGGCGATGCGTCCGGGTACGAGCCGGACCACGAAGAGTCGATCGTGGAGAGCGACCGGGCCGCGCGGAACGGTGACCCAGATCGCGTCGTTGCCTGCCATCGAGAGATTGGCGCGGACGACATCGGGGTGGCTGGAGCCACTGACAATGGGGCGGGCGGCCTCGGCTGGCACGAGGTCAAGGGGCGCCGCGCGCGTGACGGGACACGCCGCGCTGGCGGATGGCGACACCACCTCGAGCGCAGGAGTGGCAGCCGTGGGCGTCGAGGTCGGCGGAGCCGCGTCGGCACAGGCACCGGCGGCGAGCAGCGCCAGGAGTGCCAGGAGTGCCAGGAGTGCCAGGAGAGTCGACGGCCACAAGGCTCGATACATGTTCGTAATGTAGCCCTCGGGCATGCAAACGGCGCCAGTAGCACTTGCGTGCTGGTGATGTAGAACTTCTGTGCTACACTCCCGCGGCTTGCGGGGGTATCGATATGTCTCCACATGCGCCCTCACCGGCGCCGTCGCGTGCAGTGCGCCCTCCAGCGACCAGTCCCGGGGCGCAGCGGATGTACGCCTGCCTGGCCGTGCCATCCCTCGCCCTCGCCCAGGTGCTTGCGGAGCAGCCGGAGTTGCGAGGTAGCCCGCTGGCGCTCTCGGACGCGGCGGGAGTGCGCGTCGCGGATGCCACCGCCGAGGCCGCGCTGCGCGGCGTGCGGGCAGGGATGACGGTCCGCGAGGCCGTCGCCCTCTGCCCCCGGCTGGCCGTGCTGGAGCCGCGGCCCGCGAAGGTGCGGCGCATCGCCGACCAGCTCGTCGAAGCCGCTTCCGCGGTGAGTCCCCTCATCGAGGAGGCCGAGCCGGGCGTCGTGTTCGCAGACCTCCGCGGCCTCGAGTCGCT
>CADEHD010000047.1:6168-11070 GCA_902827055.1 uncultured Chloroflexota bacterium
GAGCCCGGGGCTATCGAGGCGGCCCTGCTCGCCTCGGCGCCCGCGACGCTGGGACCGCGCGTCGGCGTGGCGGGCGACCGCTTTACCACCTGGGCGGCGGCACGCAGCGCCGAGCCCGGTACGTGGGTGCGCGTCGCGCCCGCGGAGAGCGCCACGTTCCTCGCGAGGCGACCTGCGGACTGGCTGCCGCTCGACACGGAGTCGCTGCGGCGACTGCGCCTCCTCGGCATCCACACCATCGGCGAGTTCGCGGCGCTGCCTGGTCACGCCGTGCAGGCCCAGTTCGGCCCCGCGGGACGCCTCGCGTGGCTGGCCGCGCAGGGGCGCGACCCCGAGCCCATCCACCCTCGACCGCCGGCGATGGAGCGCGTGATCGAACACGTGCAGGCGCTTCCTCCGCTGATCAGTCGGGAGTCGATCGTCCTGGGCGCGCGGCAACTCCTGAGGCGGGCGCTGCGGCAGCCTCGAGCAGCAGGGCGCTTCGTGCGACTCGTACGGCTCACGGCAGTGACCGAGGACGGCCAGGTATGGGAGCGCATCCACGCGCTGCGCGAGCCCGCAAACGCCGAGTACCGCCTCTGGGTGGTGGTGCAGACGCAGGTTGAATATGCCGAGCTGCCCGGGCCCATCACGGAGCTTGAGCTCGAGCTGGGCGGACTCACGGCCGAGACCGGGCGCCAGCCCGGGCTGTTCGTGGACCACACGCGGCGACGGGAGCAACTCGAGGAGATGGTGCGGCACCTCCGGGTGCGGTTCGGACGCTCACCAGTGGCACAGGTAGTGGAGGTAGAGCCATGGAGTCGGCTACCGGAGCGCCGTTACGCGCTCATGGACTACGAGCCCTAGGACAGCCTCGCCCGGTCGAGGTGGCACTCGAGGGCGAACAGCTGGCGTGGGTGACCGTGCAGCGCTCGAAGGCCGCGCGCACCTTCGAGATCGAGGGGGTGCAGGAGGTGTGGCGGGTGGCGGAGGCGTGGTGGCGCGAGTCGCCGGTGCATCGCACCTACTACCAGGTGCTGGTGGACGGGGGCCGCGCGCTGACGCTGTTCCAGGACGAGGAGAGTGGGCGATGGTACGAGCAACGCTACTGACATCCGCTGCTCGTGGGAGCCCTGCTCGTGAGTGCCCTCGCGATCACGATGCCCTGCAATCGCGGGGCCGCAGCGATGTTCTCGATGTGTGCGATGTTTGAGAGCTGGCCGCCGGTGCGGTCGAACGACCATTTCTGCGGCCCTGGCACGGAGGGCGACCACCGTCGCCACGAGGCGCACGGGCCGGGGGCGCACGGCCGCTGGGACGCGTTCGCGGCGCAGCGCGTGGAGCTCGAGCAGTGGGTGGCGAACGACACCCCGCGCTCGATGGCGCCACGGGACCCGCTGGAGTCGATCGACCTCGGGGTGCTGGACGACACGCCATACGTCGAGCTGCACCTGCACTCGAACTACTCCCTCCTCGAGGGCGCGTCGCGCATCGGCGAGCTGGTATGGACCGCTGCCGACCAGGGCCACCGCGCCCTCGCCCTCACGGACCACAACGGCATGTACGGGGCGATGGAGTTCGCGCGCGCCGCGAAAGAGGCGGGGCTGCGGCCCATCACCGGCCTGGAGCTGACGGTCGCAGAGGGGCCCGCGGGCGAGCGTCGCTCGCACGTCACGCTGCTGGCCGAGAGCAAGCGAGGCTACGCCAACCTGTGCCGGCTCTCGAGCATCGCGTTCGGGCTCGCGGAGGAGGGGACGAAGGAGAAGGAGGCGCGCCGCCTCGACCCGTGGCTTCCCCTCGAGGAACTGGAGCGGCACGCCGAGGGGGTCATCCTCCTCACCGGCTGCCGCGAGGGCCGGCTCGCGCAGCTGGTGCAGGAGGGGCGCGGCGACCAGGCAGAGGCGTGGCTGCGCCGCCTCGTGAGCTGGTTCGGCACCGCCAACGTGTTCGTCGAGCTGCAGGACAACCTCGTCTACGGCGACCGCCCGCGCAACCGTGGGCTGGTCGTACTCGCGGAGCATGTGGGCATCGGCGTGGTGGGCACGGGGAATGTCCACTACCACGAGCCGGACCGACACCGCCTGCAGGACGTGATGACGGCCATCCGCGTACGGAAGTCGCTGGACGACTCGCATCGCGAGCGGCGGGCGAACGCGGAGTTCTTCATGCGCTCGCCTGGCGAGCAGGCGGCGCGGTTCGCGGAATATCACCCGGAGGCGGCACGCAACAGCGTCCGGATCGCCCGGCGGTGCACCTTCGACCTGACCGAGGACCTGGGCTACCGCCTCCCGGAACCGCAGTCGGAGAGCGGGCGGACGGCCATCGAGGAGCTGGCGGCGGTGTGTCGGGCACGACTCGAGGGGCGCTATGCGGGGCGGCGGCGGCGCTACCTTGCGGCCGCGCGCGAACGACTCGAGCACGAGCTCGCGCTCATCGAGCGCCACGGCCTCGGTGGGTTCTTCCTCATCTACCACCAGATCTTCAACCTCGCGAAGGAGGTGGCGCGGGAGGTGCGCGGCGAGGGCAGCGCGCGCCAGTTCGCGAACATGCCCCCCGGGCGGGGCCGCGGTTCGTCGGTCGCCTCGATCGTCTGTTACCTCATCGGACTGTCGCACATCGACCCGATCGCCAACCGGCTGACGATCGGGCGATTCCTCAACGAGGAGATGCGGACGTTCCCCGACATCGACCTGGACTTCGCGCGCGACATCCGGCGCGTGCTGATCGAGCGGGTGTACGAGGTCTGGGGCAAGGACCACGCCGCCCTCGTGGCGATCTTCCCCACATACCGCCTGCGCAGCGCGCTGCGCGACATCGGCAAGGCGCTGGGACTCCCGGCCGCGGAGATCGATCGGCTGGCGAAGCGCTCGAGTCCGCACGATGGCATCGAGCAAATCCCGGAAGAGCTGGCACGCCACCCCGAGTACGCCGACCGCCTGGAGGCGCAGGCCTGGCGCGACCTTGCGGAACTGTCGATCCAGCTCGCGGGGTTCCCCCGACACATGTCGCAGCACGTCGGCGGCATGGTGATCTCCTCGGAGCCCCTGATCGACTACGTGCCGTGTCAGCCTGCGGCGTGGCCGAATCGCTACCTGTGCCACTGGGACAAGGACAGCATCGACGACGCGCGGATGGTGAAGATCGACTTCCTCGGCCTGGGGATGCTCTCCGTGGTCGAGGAGACCATGGAACTGCTCGTCGATGAGGGGCACACGCAGGTGGACCTCTCGACGATCGCCTTCGACGACGAGGCCGTCTTCGACGACATCTGCCGAGGCGACACCGTGGGCGTCTTCCAGATCGAATCGCGGGCGCAGATCGCCATGCTTCCCCGGACGCAGCCGCGCACCCTGGAGGACCTGACCGTCCAGGTCTCAATCGTGCGCCCGGGCCCCATCGTGGGTGGGGCGGTAAACCCCTACGTGCGCGAGCGCGAGAAGCAGCGCCGCCTCGGGACCGCGTACCGCCCCCCGGAGGTGCATGCGTGCGTGAACGAGGTGCTCGACGAGACCCTCGGCGTGGTGCTCTTCCAGGAACAGGTCGTCGAGGTCGCGCGCCGGATGGGGGGCTTCAGCGCCGGGCAGGCCGAGCAGTTCCGCCGCGCGATGAGTCGGAAGCGCTCACTGGAGGTGATGCAGCGTTACGAGGACAACTTCATGGCAGGCGCGCGCGAGCGTGGTGTGGTGCCTGCGGTGGCGGAGCGGATGTTCAAGAACCTGCTGGGCTTTGCTGAGTTCGGCTTTCCGAAGAGCCACGGGGCAGCGTTCGGACTGCTCGCGTACCAGACCACCTGGCTCAAGCGGTACTACCCGGCCCCGTTCTTCTGCGCCCTGTTCAACAACCAGCCGATGGGGTTCTACCCGCCCCACGTGCTCACAAACGATGCGAGGCGGCACGACCTGGAGGTGCGCCGGCCCGACCTCAACCTGAGCAACGCGCGCTGCAGCGTGGAGCCCTCCATCGAGACGCGCGGCGCCATCCGCGTCGGCCTTGGCTACGTGCGGGGTCTCGGTGAGATCGGCGCGCGTCGCATCGAGGAAGAGCGCCGCAACGCGGGGCCATACTCGTCGCTGTTCAACCTCGTGCAGCGCACGGGGATCACTCGGCAGGCGGTCGAGAGCCTCGTGCGGGTGGGGGCCTGCGACGACTTCGGGCTGAACCGCCGTGAGCTGCTGTGGCAGCTGGGCCTGTTCTGGGGCGGGATGCAGCAAGGGACGCTGAGCACGCCTCGCGAGCGCCAGTTACGCCTGCCCCTCACGACCGAGCAGGACGAGGTGGAGCTGATCGACTTCGACGCCTACCAGCGGATGACCGCAGACTACGAGCTGTTGTCGCTGTCGCCGGACAGCCACCCGATGCAGTTCCTGCGCGGCGCCCTGGGCGAAGGCGTGGCGTCGAGCAGGCACCTGCGAGCGATCCCAGGCGGAAGCCAGGTCGACGTCGCGGGGCTCGTGGTCTGCCGCCAGCGGCCGATGACCGCGAAGGGGATCATCTTCCTGCTGCTGGAGGACGAGTTCGGAATGATCAACGTGCTGGTGAACAGGGAGCTTTCCGAGCGCTTCCGGGACCACATCCGGACGGAACCGTTCGTGCGCGTGCGCGGCGTCCTGGAGGAGCGCATGGGCGAGCAGCGCACGCTGGTGGCATCGCACATCCAGGCGCTGGTCCCCTCCGAGATGTTCCGCACCCCGCACGGCAAATCATGGGGCTGATACGCCCGGCGGCAGCGGGGAGCGAGAGTCGACATCGGAAAGCGGATCCCTCGGTGGACGTGTCGAGGCGGACCCCCGTAGCCTCTCGATGGGCCCGTAGCTCAGCGGTAGAGCAGCGGACTTTTAATCCGTCGGTCCTGGGTTCGAATCCCTGCGGGCCTACCAGCACTGGACCCATCGGCAAGCGCTACCCGCTGCCCGGTCTCGGGCC
>CADEHD010000048.1 GCA_902827055.1 uncultured Chloroflexota bacterium
CCAACTGCCGCGCGCGCTCGGCGCGGCCGGCAGCGCCACCCCAGTCGGCGAACCCGGCGCCGATTGCGAGGACCGCGAGCACCGTCGCGGGGATGGCGATGTCGGGGTGGAACTTGAACGCGTGCGGCTCGCCGTGGCTGACCACCACCTGCCCGATGCCACCCACGAACCCGAGCGCCTGCCCGACGCCATCGAAGGCCACGAACCCGGAGGCCACGGCCAGGCTGGCGAGCAGGAGCAGCGGCAACAGCATGATCGGGCCGGACTCGTGCGCGTGGTCGTAGGCGTGCTGGTTGCGAGGCTTGCCCGCGAACGTCAGGAGCACGACGCGAGTCGTGTACAGGGCGGTCAGGGCCGCCGTGCCCGCGAGGACCGCATACGCGAACGTGTTCTCTTCGAACGCCTCGACGAGGATCTCGTCCTTCGACCAGAACCCGGCAAGCGGGACGATGCCTGCCAGCGCCAGCGAACCAATCGTGAACGTCACGGTCGTGACGGGGAGCTTCCGCCACAGCCCACCGAGGTGCTCGACCTCCTGCTGATGGGTCGCGTGAATCACCGACCCGGACCCGAGGAAGAGCAACGACTTGAAGAACGCGTGCGTGAACAGGTGGAACATCGCCGCGGTCACCGAGCCTAGGCCCAGCGCCACGAACATGAACCCGAGCTGCGAGACAGTCGAGTACGCCAGCACCCGCTTGATGTCGTTCGCCACGAGTCCCTGGGTGGCCGCGAGCACCGCCGTGAACAGTCCGGTGTAGAGCACGACGTCGCGCGCGATCAGCACTTCGTTGTAGATCGGCAGCATCCGCGCCACGAGGTACACGCCCGCCACGACCATCGTCGCCGCGTGGATCAGCGCCGAGACGGGGGTCGGGCCTTCCATGGCGTCGGGCAACCAGACGTGCAGCGGGAACTGCGCGGACTTACCGACGGCGCCCATGAACAGGAAGATCATCGAGACGGTCAGGTAGGTCTCGCCGAACGCGCCTTCCTCGGCGAGGTGGATCAGCTCCTGCATGTCGAACGTGCCGGCCACTCGCCACAGCAGCAGGATGCCGATGAGGAAGCCCACGTCGCCAATGCGCGTCGTGATGAAGGCCTTCTTCGCCGCCTCGGCCGCCGACTGCCGCTCCCAGTAGAACCCGATGAGCAGGTACGACGTCAGGCCGACGCCCTCCCACGCGAGGTACAGGAAGATCAGGCTGTTGGTCGTTACGAGGAGCAGCATCGCCCCGGCGAACAGCGACAGAACGGCGAAGTACCAGCCGTACCGCTCCTCGCCGTGCATGTACCCAATCGAGAAGAGGAACACCATCAGCGCGACGAACGAGACCACGAACACCATCACCGCCGTGATCGCGTCGAAGTACGTCGAGAACATGATGCGCAGCAGTCCGTCGCCGATGTTCACCCACGTGAATGCGTAGGTGTTCGCTCCCGGCTCGGGCTCGAAGTGCCCATCGTGGAACGCGCCCTGGAAGTCGCCAATCGCCAGCACAGCCAGCGTCAGGACGGTCGCCATGCCGATAACCGCGATGAAGTCGCCGCGCCGAGGCAGGAAGCGGCTGAACAGCGCCAGGATCACGAAGACCCCCGCCGGAATGGCTGGCAGCAGCCACACGTGCTCCATCGTCATGGAGTTCCTACCTTCCGGACGCGGGTCGCCGACCGGGCCGGCGCAGGATTACCACTTGAGCGAGCTCGCCTCGTCCACCATCGACGACCGACGCTCGCGGAAGACGCGGAGCACGATCCCCAGCGCCAGCCCCACCTCGGCAGCTGCGATGGCGATGACGAACAGCGCGAAGATGAGGCCGGTGAACGCCTCGGGATCCAGGTACGCCGCGAAGGCAATGAAGTTGATGGTCACCGCCGCGAGCATCAACTCAACGGACATGAGGATGAGGATGGCGCTCCGCCGCGCCAGGACGCCGTAGAAGCCGATCGCGAACAGCAGCGCCGAGAGCAGCAGGAAGTTCTCGATCGGAATCACTCGGCCGACTCCTCAGGCGCATCCGGTCGCGCGATCAGAAGCGCACCGGACAGGGCGATATCGAGCAGCACACCGACAGTGAGGACCGCCAGCGTGTAGTCGCCAAACAGGCGCTCCCCGAACTCGGCGCCCGAGATGACCGCCGGACCCACCGCCGGCCACCGCTCACCGAGGAACGCCACCGTGAACACCAGCGCGAGCAGGATCCCCACACCGAACGCGAAGGGCTTCTGCGCCCCGTCGGACACCACCGGGTCCTCGGCAGCATTGGTGAGCATGAGTCCGAAGACGATGAGGATCGTCACGCCACCGCCGTACACGAGCACCTGCGCCAGCGCGAGGAACTCCTGTCCGAGCAGCAAATAGATGGCCGCGATGCCGAGCAGGGTGAAGATCAGCGACAGCGCGGCGTGGACGACGTTGCTGAGCAGCACCGTGCCGAGTGCGCCCGCGAGGATCACCGCAAACGCGAGCCAGAACACCACCTCGGGACTCGAGATCTGCCCGACCACGCGCAAGGCGACGAGCACCACCAGCAGCGGCGTCGCGACGGCGCCCACAAGCGCCCCGCCGAGCATGATGGGCCGGTCAAACTGAGGCGGCAGCGCCGTACGCTGTTGCATCGAGTCCGTTCTCCAGTTCGCCGAGCGCTACGGAGCGATCCAGGGCTTCACAGCACCGGCACGGCTCTGTGACAGCAGTTGCTGCAGGTCCATCACCAGGTCCAGCCGATCAGCCGTCGACGACTCATGCCCCGACCAGGTGTTGTTCATCCCAATCGCATCGAAGTTGCACACCTCGACGCAGATGTTGCAGCGCATGCAGCGGCCGTAGTCGATCCAGAACTTGTCGATGATCTTGCGACGGCTGGAGGTTCCCCCCTGCGAGGTGTGGGCAGGGTTGTCCTTCATCATCACGGTCATGCACTCGACGGGGCAGGCCCGCTCACACGCGTGGCACCCGGTGCAGAACGGCTCGTGGACGTCCTGGTCCCACAGCAGCAACGGGAACGCGCGATCGCGTTCGGGAAGCTCGCGATGGGTCTCGGGGTACTCGCGCGTCACCGGCTTGCGCAGGAACGTGGACCCCGTCGTCAGGAAGCTGCGAATCAGACCCTTCATGACGTTGCCTCGCTTGCAGCCCAGGCCGCGATGCCGGGACGGCCCGCCGGGCGCGCCACCGCTCGCTGGATGGCCCAGTTGAGCACCACGATCCCGATCAGGCCCTGCACGGTCAGCAGCAACAGCGGCAGGTCGTACACGATGACGAAGCCATTCACCAGGACCTGAATGAAGGCCAGCGGCATGAGGACCTTCCACGCGAAGCCCATGAGCTGGTCGATGCGGAGGCGCGGCAGCGATGCACGCGTCCACATCGCCAGGAAGATCAGCGCGCTGCTCTTGATGCCCATCAGCAACAACTGGAACGGCGTACCAAGATCCTCGCCCAGCGGCCACGCGCTCCCACCGAGGAAGATGGCGGAACCGACGATCGACATGATCCACAGGTGCGCGTACTCGGCGAGCTGGAACATCGACCACCGGATGCCCGAGAACTCGATGTGGGGGCCACCCGCGGTCTCGGACTCACCGACCGCGATGTCGAACGGCGCCCGGTTCAGCTCGGCAAGCATCGCGATGTAGAACATGATGAACCCGAGCGGCTGCCACACGATGTTCGGCACAGTGCCCTGGTCAAGCATGATCTCGCGGAGATTCAGCGACCCCGACAGCATCGCCACCGCGAGCAGCGTCACGACGAGCGGGATCTCGTAGGCGACGCCCTGCGCAACTGCGCGCAGGCCACCGAGCATCGCGTAGCGGTTGTCGGACGCCCACCCAGCCATCGCGAACCCGAGTCCGCTCACGGAGGACGTGGCGAGGAGGTACAGAAGCCCGAGTTCCAGCGCCCGGATCTCCCACCCGATGGCGAACGGCACGACTACGAAGCCGACGAACACCGGCACGAAGATGAAGTAGATCGACAGCTCGAACACCCACGGGTCCGCACCCGTCGGGCGGAGGTCTTCCTTCCCCACGAGCTTGAGCGCGTCGGCGATCGACTGGAGCAGGCCGAAGGGCCCAGTCCGCGTGGGACCGAGTCGCATCTGGAACCGACCGATGATCTTGCGCTCGAGGTAGATGAGCGCCATGACGACAACGGTCATCGCGAGGACCACGATGTTGACCTTGATGAAGGCCTCGAGGAGGACCGGCATCTCGATGCCGAGGAACTCGGCGGTCATCGGTCAACCTCCGACAGCACGATGTCGATAGACCCGAGCACCAGCACAGCGTCCGAGACGTAGTGCCCCACGGTCATGTCGCGGAGGGCCTGCAGGTTGGACAGGCACGCGCTGCGGACCTTGCAGCGCCACGGCCGGTTGCCGCCGTTGCTCACCATGTAGACGCCGTACTCACCACGGGGCGCCTCGGTGCGCAGGTAGACCTCGCCAGGGGGCGTGCGGAGGAGGCGCGACATGCGCTCAGGCACGATCGGGCCCGGCTGCAAACGCTGGAGACACTGCTCGATGATTCGAATCGACTGGTACATCTCCTGCAGACGGCAGATGTACCGGTCGTAGACGTCACCGTTCGTACCGGTGATGACGTCGAACTTCACCTCGGGATAGAAGAGGTATGGCTCATCACGACGAATGTCGAGCGAGACGCCGGTCGCGCGCAGCGACGGGCCGCTCATCCCCCAGTCGATCGCATCGGCGGCCGAGATGTGGCCGATGCCCTTGGTGCGCGCCTGGAAGATCTCGTTCGCGGTCAGCAGGCCATCGAGGTCCTCGATGCCCTGGCGCGCAGACGCGAGCACCTGGTGCACACGCGCCACGAAGTTGTCCGTGACCTCCCACGCCAGCCCACCGACGCGGAAGTAGGAGTACATCATGCGGTCGCCGCAGATCTCCTCGAACAGGTCGAAGATGACCTCGCGCTCCCGGAACGCGTACGTGAAGCTCGTCCCGAGCACCCCGACATCGACGCCGAACGCGCCGAGGAACATGAAGTGACTCGAGAGGCGGTTCAGCTCGCAGAGGATCATGCGGATCCACTGGGCCCGCTCGGGAACCTCGATGCCCGCGAGCTTCTCGACCGCCATGACGTACGAGAGCTCGGCGTTGAACGCGGCCAGGTACTCCGTGCGGTCCATGAAGCCGATGCCCTGGCGATAGTCCATCGTCTCGCAGAGCTTCTCGGCGCCGCGGTGGAGGTAGCCGATGTACGGCAGGACGTCGCGCACGACCTCACCATCGACGGCGAGCACCATCCGGAACACGCCGTGGGTCGAGGGGTGCTGCGGACCCATGTTGACGAAGATGTCCTGGGTCTCGAACTCGTGCTCGGGCTGGAGCAGGACTGAGGTCATTTAGTCTTGCTCCTCGGGGAACGCGATGCCCTCGCCCTGGAGGATCTTGATGTCCTGCAGCGGGTGGTCCTTGCGCAGCGGGAATGTGTCGTCCATGTCCTCGGGCATCAGGAGCGTCCGCGGGTCCGGGTGCCCGTTGAAGCGCACACCGAACATCTCAGCGGTCTCGCGCTCGAGCCAGTTGGCGCCCCGCCACACGGTGGTCGCGGTGTCGACCGTGAGGTCCTGGTTCGGCAGGTTCGTCTTGACGGTGAGGTTGTGGCGCTTCTTCGTCGAGTAGAGGTGGTACACGACGTCGATGCCGCGCTCCTCCCAGTCGACGGCCGTGAGGCAGCGGAGGTAGTCGAAGTCCAGGTCGGCGTCGCGCTTCAGCGCGCGCAACCCCCGGATGACCTCATCGCGCGGAATGCGCACGATCAGATCGAGGACACCCATCTCGGGCTCAACGCTGATGCCAGACAGCGCCTTGTCCACCTGCGGCCAGATGGTCGATGACAGATCCGTCGAGGCGCCCTCGGACGTCATCGCCCCACCGACTTCCGCTCCTCCATGATGAGGTCCTGGAGGGCGAGAATCCCGTCCAGCAGGGCCTCGGGACGCGGCGGGCAGCCAGGCACGTAGATGTCGACGGGAATGATGTTGTCGACACCCTGCAGCACGCGGTCGTAGCGGCTGTAGGGACCGCCGTTGGTCGCGCAGGCACCCATCGAGATCACCCACTTGGGGTTCGGCATCTGCTCATAGAGCAGCTTCACGGCCGGGGCCATCTTCTTGGTCACGGTGCCCGCGACGATCATCACGTCAGACTGGCGGGGCGACGGCCACGGCACGATGCCGAACCGGTCGAGGTCGTAGTGCGACATATAGGTGGCGATCATCTCGATGGCGCAGCACGCCAGTCCGAACGTCATCGGCCACAGCGATGACTTCCGCCCCATCGCGAGGAGCAGGTCGGCAGGCACCTGCATGACGCCGGGCAGCACGGCACGATAGAGCGCCTTCCCCGGGACCAGCTCAACAGGGGTCAGCCGCGGCGCCTCGCGCGGGTGCTCCGTCGGGAGGATGTACGGGACCGGCGCCTCGACCGGTACGGCCGGGGCCGCCGGTGCGGTGGTGGGCTCGGTGGTGGGGCCTACCGCCATTGGAGGGCTCCCTTCTTCCACGCGTATGCGAGGCCAGCGCCAAGAATCGCGATGAACGCGAACATCGTCCAGTACGCCGCGTACGCGCCGGCGCCCAGCGTCAGCACCCACGGGAACACGAACAACGCCTCGACGTCGAAGATGATGAACAGGATCGCGTACAGGTAGAACCGCATGCCGATGCTCGTCGACGCGCGACGGATCGGCAGCATGCCACACTCGTACGTCGCACCCTTGTTTCGCTCCCTCGAGAACGGAGCGAGCAGTCGGGTCGCCAGGAGCGCCGTCACGATGAGGATGAACCCCATCACGATAGCGACCAGCACCGAGATGTAGCCGCCGAAAAGCGCGTCCGTGGTGTGTTCCAAGAGCGTTCGTCTTTCGGCGCAAACCACAAAAGTGCGAGGCAGGGCAAGGAAAACGCGCCCAGTAGGACCGGGCCGAACGCTACCAGTGGCCTCTGGCAGTGTCAACGAAATTGTGTCGGATGGCACGAACCATCACGGGCGAGGGCGACCAGCACGCGAACCCCGTCAGCGGGGCGTCTCGGACGGCGGCGGCACGAGGTAGCTCGCCCCATCCGGCAGCAGCCGCGACCGCGGCTCGCACCCGCCCGAGATCCCCACCAGACCGACGTCGCCGATCAGCAACTCCACCGCGCCGAGGCAGTCTCCCCGTGCAACATCCGCCGGCCCGACGGTGAACGCGACCACCGCCGCGAGCCGCGCACCCGGGATCGAGGGTCGGTCGTGCACCGCCACCTGCCGCGGGCTCCAGCTGATCACCTGGGATAGCAACTCGAGGGGCAGCGGCTCGCCCTCGCGGAAGTAGGAGCCCTCAGTCCCGCCCGTGAAGAAGTACCGGCCGGGCGTCCCCACCGCCTCCCCCTCGCGGCAGACCGGCGGCCGCCCCGTCACGAACATGAATGCGACACACGGCGCGTCGGCGTAATCAACAGCCCCCTCCAGGGCCCTCCCGTCGCCCCTGATCACGGCATCGAGCACGCGGTCGACCACCGGGTCCCCCGAGCGCCGCTCGTCGGGCCAGACCGGGATTCCGGGCGCGATCGGCACGAGCAGGGGTGGCGTCGGCGTGGGCACGGGCGTAGGTGTCGATGGAGGCCCCTTCGTCGGTGGTGTCGCGGGGACCTGCACCGGCGTACCGAAAGGCGTCGGCACGCCCGGTGGCGGCGCCGGAGGCGGCGTGCCGGCCCGCGTGGTGGTCGGCGCTTCCGCTCCCGCGCCCGCCGCGGCGGACCTCGGCTGCCCCGGTGTACCGGTTCCGCTACTCGTCGCGGGGGCGCGCGGCTCATGGGGAGTCGCGGTCGCCCCCACTGTCGCCGGGCTCACGCCCGGGGTTGTCGACGGACCGACGCCCTCGTTGCCAGCGCACCCGTGCATGATGAGCGCACACACGAGGAGCGCCGCGACGCCGAGGCGCCCGCCCACGGCCGCTACCCGACCTCGGCCAGCGACTGCTCGAGGCCCGCGAGGCGCCCGCGCGCGGTCGCCAGGCGCTCCTCCTCAGTGGCCACCACGTTCGCGGGCGCCCTCGATCGGAACTGCTCGTTCGCCAGCTTCGACTCCAGCCGCCCCACCTCCTTCGAGGCCTCGTCGATCTGCTGCCGCAGGCGCTTGCGCTCCCCGTCCACGTCGACCAACCCGGCCATGGGCAGCGTCACCTGGCCGACCTCGCGGACGGCGCTGACCACCTGCCCGGTCGCCGCCTCGGTCGACGTGTCGCCGATGTGCAGCGGGCGCACCCGCGCGAGCTGCTCGATGGCGGCCTGCGCCCCCCGAGCCGCCGCGGCCGCCTCCCCACCCACGATGTACGCCTCGACCCATCGCCCGGCGTCCACGCGCTTCTCGGCGCGGATGTTCCTGACGCCCCGTACGAACTCCTGCAGCGCGAGCATGGTCCGCTCCGCACCGTCATCCAGCCGCGCGGCGTCGCCCGCCGGGAAAGCGGCGACGATGAGTCCGGGCGCGTCGGCGGGCCGCACCGAGGCCATGCGCTGCCAGATCTCCTCAGTGATGAACGGCATGCAGGGGTGGAGCAGCCGCAACGTGGTGTCGAGGACGTGCACGAGCACCGGTAGCGGCGAGCGGTCACCCGCCCGGATGCGGACCTTGGCCAGCTCGATGTACCAGTCCGCGAACTCGTCCCAGAAGAAGTCGCGCACCTGGCGCATCGCCTCGCCGAGCTCGAACTTGCCGAGCAGCTCGTTCGCGCTCCCCGCGACACGCTCAACGCGCGAGAGGATCCAGCGGTCCTCGGTGTTGGTTACGCTCCCGGCCGGCGGCAGCGTGAGGTCGTCGCCAGACTCGACGAGCGACAGCGCAAACCGCGAGGCGTTCCACAGCTTGTTCGCGAAGTTGCGCCCGGCCTCGAGGCGCTGCTCGGACAAGCGCTGGTCGTTCCCCGGCGAGGACCCCGAGATGAGCGTGTAGCGCAGCGCGTCGGTGCCGTACTTCGCGATGGTCTCGAGGGGGTCGATGACGTTGCCCTTGGACTTCGACATCTTCGATCCGTCCTCGGCCCGCACCAGTCCGTGCAGGTAGACGGTCTCGAAGGGAATCGAGCGCTCCGGCCCGAGGTGCCGCATGTTGTACATCGACATCATGATCATCCGGGCGACCCAGAAGAAGATGATGTCGTACGCGGTCTCCATCACCTGCGTGGGGTAGTACTTCGCCAGCTCGGGCGTCTGCTCCGGCCAGCCGAGCGTCGAGTGCGGCCACAGCCCCGACGAGAACCAGGTGTCGAGGGTGTCCTCGTCCTGCCGCAGCCGCTCCGAGGCGCAGCTCGCGCACCGCGTGGGGTCCTCGCGCGCGACGTTCACAGCGCCGCAGTCCTCGCAGTACCAGGCTGGAATGCGGTGGCCCCACCAGATCTGCCGGCTGATGCACCAGTCGCGGATGTTCTCCATCCAGTGCAGATAGGTCCGCTCGAAGTGGCGCGGCACGAACTGGATCCGGCCGTCGCGCACGGCCTCGATGGCCGGCGTCGCCAGCGGCTCGATCTTCACGTACCACTGCATCGAGATCAGGGGCTCGACGACGGCGCCGGATCGCGAGGAATGCCCGATCGCGTGTCGGTATGGCACGGTCTTCTCGAGGAGGCCCGCTGCCTCGAGATCCGCGACGACGCGCTTCCGCGCCTCGAACCGGTCGAGCCCCGCGTAGGCTCCCGCGGCCTCGTTCAGCGTGGCGTCAGGATGCATGATGCTGATAATCGGGAGGTCGTGGCGCTGCCCGATCTCGAAGTCGACGGGGTCATGGCCGGGCGTCACCTTGAGCGCGCCCGACCCACCCTCGATGGAGACGGCAGCATCGGCAATCACGGGGATGGGCCTCAAGTCGGTCGGCACGAGCACGCTCCGCCCGACGAGGTGGGCGTGCCGCGGGTCCTCCGGGTTCACGGCGACCGCCACGTCGGCCGGGATGGTCTCGGGCCGCGTCGTCGCCACCACGAGGTACTCGTCCGTCCGGACCCCGGCCGCGTCGAGCACGGGGTAGCGCACGTGCCAGAACGCGCCGTCCACCTCGATGTGCTCGACCTCGAGATCGGACAACGCGGTCCGACCCAGGGGGTCCCAGTTCACGATGTACTCGCCGCGGTAGATGAGGCCGTCCTCGTACAGGCGACAGAACGTCTCGCGGACGGCCGCCTGCGGCCCGGGGTCCATGGTGAAGAGCTCGCGCGACCAGTCCGCGGAGGCCCCGAGGCGGCGGTGCTGCCGCCCGATCCGGTCCCTCGAATTGTTGACGAACGCCCACACCCGCTCGAGGAACGCCTCGCGCCCGATCGACTTCGGGTCGACGTCCTCGGCGCGCAGCTGGCGCTCGACGATCGCGTTCACGGCGAGGGCGGCGTGGTCGACGCCAGGCTGCCAGAGGGTGTCGTGCCCCAGCATCCGGTGCCAGCGCACGAGCATGTCCTCGATGGTCACGACCAGCGCGTGCCCCAGGTGCAACTCACCGGTGAGGTTCGGCGGCGGCATGATGACGGTGAACGGCTCCCCCTGCCCCGAGGGCTTGAAGAACCCGCACTCCTCCCACCACGCGTACAACGCCTCCTCCACCCCCGAGGCGTCGTACGCCGGCGCCATCTCGCCAGTACCAGTC